>CAMDGN010000008.1 GCA_945897985.1 candidate division WWE3 bacterium
CCAGATAGCATAGCCGTAGGGCTTGATAATCATGGCTCCTCTAACAACACTGTGCTCTGCTAGACCAGCTTGTTCCACAATATCTTGATACCACTCAGAAAAATCTTCAGCTCTAGATGTAATTTGCTTATCCTTACTCATAATATAATTATACTTTAATTTAAATCAATTTCTTGATATTTTTCTGTAAAATTCTTCATTCTATCAGGGGTTGTGGCTATTACCTTTATTTGAAAACTATACTCAACAACATTTTGTATCAATTTCTTAAAATCCACAAAATTAATTCTTATTTTTTTAGCCAAGGATTTTTCCCTTTCATCATCCGAAATACCTCTAACAAAAAAGCTAAAACTATTGGAATATAAATTTGCGTTTCTATAAATTACTTTCTCTTTGGATAGAAATTTAAGCTTCATCTTCTCAAAAGAATAATTTTTAAATTTTGAAATATCGTATTTCTTTTTAGAATTTAAATAGGTTTTGTAAGTTTCAGTTACTTTAGGATCGGAGTAAGAACCAAAAACCCCATAGTCATAATTTTTATTCAAAGTCCAAAAGGCTCCGTAGGCCCCATTTTTAATTCTAATATTTTCCCAAAGATATTGAAACATATAAGGCTCCAAAAATTTGATTACCTGCTTATCGTCAGGATTAATATTTGAATATTTCAAACCCAAAATATTAAAGTTAGTATCTGAGTTAGAGTTAAAGAAAAGATTTAGATTCTTATCAGGTATCTTAAAAAAATCAGAATTTAAGTTTTGCATCTTATCCTTTGAAACTAGATTAATTTTTAAATCTTTGACTAAATTGTTAAGATGTAGAGATGCCCGACTTTCAATTTCTTTTGAAATCCCAAAGTTGCATAACGCATTTTGAGAATAGACAAAGGAATGAATCAGCGAAAGTTCCTTTTGCAGAATCGGGAATTCAGAATCAAAATTGGCTAAAATCTTTTTTAGAACCTTAAGAACGGGCAAAGAGTGTGTTTCAAAACCAATCTTATCTACAGCTGAAAGGTATGATTGAGCTATAAGAACAGAATTCTCAAGCGGATTTTCTTCAATTGATTCTTTTATAGAATCTAGTTGCTCACTTAAAAGATATTTAATTCTTTCTCGATCTGAAAAATCAATTTCAAAAACTAGTTCCTTTAAAATTTCAGAAACATTAGCTGAGTCAGTCTCTAAGTACTTAGCAGCTAAGTAAAACAAACTAAGTTGTTTGTTTTGATGATGATCATACATGTAACTAACACCATAGTTTAATTGGTCAAAATAACTTTTCTTAATATAAGATAATTCATCAAATTTATGTTTCTTAGTTGATATCTGGTTTATTAAGTTTAAATAAATTCCAAAAATTGGCAATTTTGCAAATTCTAAATTTGAAATATCAAAGTAAAAGGAGGTTCTAACTATATCTCCAGAATTTAAGTAAGAAGTAAAAACATTATCTGAAAATTTATTAGAATATTTCTTAATGTTTAGATCTAAATCTTGTAGTTTAATTTTTTTTAAGTTCGAATATTTTGGCTCTTTTTTTTCGGTATTTAAAAATTTCTCATGACTTTCAATTTCAGAATCAAGTTTTTTTAAATCTAAGTTTTGAAGTTTATTTTTTAGTTTTTCTTCAAGCTCAAGGTTATATTTTTCAAGCAAATTTTTATCAGGAACAAATGTAATGGATAAAGTTTTAGCTTTAAGTAAATTATCTTGAATAAATTTCTCTAGATTTTTACCTTGAATAGTTTTTTTAATTTTTTTAAGAGAGATTGAATTTCTTAAACCGATTAAAGGATCAAGACCATAGTTTAAAAATTTGGCGGCTGAAAACATTATATCCTCAGCTTGGTTTTGGTAGAATTCAATTTCATTTAATTTAAATTCATATCTTTTATAAATCAATTTTTTAATATCAATCGAAATCTTTTTTGAAAATTTTAGTAAACTTTCGTCAATTTTTTTTTCTAATTTTGGGATATTATTTTCAGCGACACCTCGGCATAACACAGCTAGAATTGGAAATTTAGCTTCGGTCAAATATAAATCTTCAACCGAGGTACATAAACCTGAATCTTCTAAGACTCTTCTCAATGGAGAAAAATCGTAATTCAATAAATAATGTTTTGTAACATCAAAAGCTAAATAATCTTCCTCACTAACTAAATTCTCAAGTAAAAAGTACTTACAAAAATTTAACTCATCTTCTTCATTGGTACTTTGGAAATTTACTTTAATTTTTTTGGATTCACTAACTGGTATAACATTGAGGTTAACTTCAATTTTTTGAATTTCAAATTGAGAAAAAACTTCATTTAATTTCTCAAACACTTTCTTCATGTTCACCTTGCCATAAAGAATGGTATAGGAGTTTGTTGGATGATAATGTTTAGTGTGATAAGAAACTAACTCTTCATGAGTTAAATCTACAACATCAATTGGGTTACCTCCGGAAATATAAGAGTAGCTTCCCTTCTCAAAAAATTCGCTGATGCTGTCATAGAATTTTGAATAAAAACCTAGTAAAGAGTTCTTCATTTCATTAAAAACTATTCCATTAAATTCATAACCTGTCGAATTTTTTTTGAAGAAATGGCCTTCTTTTCTAAGTGTCTTTAACTCTAGTTTAGGAAAATAAACAAAATCCAAGAAAATATCTAGTAAATTTAGGTAATCCTTCTGGAAGGAAGAGCAGAAATAATAACCTGTTTTATCCAAAAAAGTCATGGCGTTGAAAGATGAATTAAGGGAATTATTAAGAATAAAATCTAAAGAATTTTCCTGATCATATTTTTTAGAGCCCTCAAAAACTGAATGCTCCAATATATGGGTGGTTCCCTTCGAGTTATCACATGGGGTTTTAAAAAAGGTGGAAAATCCGCAGTTCTCATTAGCATTTTCAAAAAAAAGAACTTGGGCTTTAGTTTTTTTGTGAGTATAAAAATGAACTTTAGTTTTACTTTCTTTGATTTTTTCAATCTTGTCTAAATCAAAGTAGTCCGAAATCAAAAAAGACATATTGGAATTATAGCAAAATTATAGATATAATTTGAAAATGGACGATAAATTGATAAAATATTTACCACTAGCAGGAATTGTAGTCGCCACCGGACTGCTTATCTTTGGGGTACAAAGTACACCTAAGAAGGTTGATCCAATGGCAGAAGTGCTTCAAAACCTGAATAAAGAAAACCCAGTATCAAATAACCAAAATAAAGGACCAGCAGCTATGGATAAAACAAAAATGCCCGTACCAACCCAAATTATCAGCCCAGATAAATCTTATACCGCAGTATTTAATACCAATTTAGGATCTTTTAAAATCAAGCTTTACGCTAAAGAAACCCCTTTAACAGTGAATAATTTCGTATATCTAGCTAAAAATAAGTTCTATGATGGGCTCATTTTCCACAGAATTATTAAAGACTTTATGATTCAAGGTGGAGACCCGGTTGGAAACGGAACCGGAGGACCAGGCTACAGATTCCCTGATGAAAAATCAAACAATAAAATTGTTAAGGGATCTCTTGCAATGGCAAACTCAGGACCAAACACTAATGGAAGTCAGTTCTTTATAGTTACAGCAGAGGCAACTCCTTGGTTAGACGGAAAACATACTAATTTTGGAGAAGTTGTTGAAGGACTAGATATTATTGAAAAAATCGGGGTTATAAAAACCGGAGCAAACGATAAGCCAGTTGAAACTGTTTTAATTAACACAATTGAAATAATCGAACAATAATTACTCGGTCTTGAGTCTTGTAAGAGCTCTCTCGAATTCGGAGTTAGAGGGCTCTACAAGAATGCTCCCATTTGGAAGAATAATTGTTGGAATAATTCTCATACCGTTATTTGTTTCCTCAACAAATTTAGTATTTTCGATATCGGAATCGATATCTTTAAAATCAAATTCAATATTATGCTCAGAAAGAAAATGGAGAGCTCTTAATGTATCGGGACACCACATTGCTCCGTAAACTGTAATTTTTTGGTTTGACATTTAGTAAATTAAATCACATTTCTTTAACTTGATAAAGTTCTTTTAATTCAAATCCATTTTTTGCGTAGTATTCTCTGGTTCCAATCGCTGAAATTACTGCTAGTTTTTTAAAATTACTTTCTTTTGAAATCTCTTCAGCTCTTTGAATTAACCTCTTACCTAGCCCTTGGTGCTGAGAATTTTTTGGATCTTTTTTACCAATCTCAGTACTTTGACCATAAATATGAATCTCTCTGATTACAGCGCACCCGGTAAGTTCTGGAATAAAGGATGAAATTTTTGGGAGGGAAAGTCTTAGGAAACCAAAAATTTCATCGCGACTATTTACATACTCTATAAATAATTCTCGGGTAGATGTAGTTTCATACTCAGTTTCTCTAATTTTAATTTCTTCATTTTCAAATTTCTTATTTTTAATTTCCCTGCTTCTAATTTCTAAAACTTCTTGACCTGATTTTTTAATTAAATTCTCAGCGATCTGTCTAAAGTTTGTAAGTTTGTTACCAACTACGATATCATCTGAAGGAATATCTCTAATAATCCTTGTTAATCTGCAATATCTTGGGGTATTTAAGATAGTAAAACAAACAACCTCAGCCAATTCTTCTTGAGAATAAGGTTTCCACAAACCGTCATTGTAAACTTGCATCAATTCGGCTGTTTTAATCAGGGAACAAGGGTAGATTTTTAATTCATCTGGCCTCACGCTAATCTCACTAAACATTTTTTGGTAATCTTCGATATCCATTTGAGGTGTAGAACCATGTAGGTTTGGCATATAGTGACCATGAATTTTAAATCCAGCTCTTCTAATCAAATCTATAGCTTCAATTGTTTTTTTAACGTCATGTCCTCTTTTATTCTTTTTTAAAACTTCATCATTTAAACTTTGGATCCCAAGTTGAATTTTTGTAGCACCTAATCTTCTTATTTTAATAATTTCTTCTTCATTAATTTCGTCAGGTCTTGTTTCTAAAACTAGTCCTACACACCTTGATTTAGAATTTACATTTTTGTTATGAGCCGCAAATAATTCTTCCCAAGTAGCTACTTCTTTTAACAAGTTAGTTGTATTTTTTATAGCATTGGAAATAATTTGGTTGTAGGATTTGGTTAAAACAGCCCCATCAATTTCTTCTAACTTATTTTCTTCAAAAGGAAGATCCATTTCTTCTGATTGAATCATTTCTGAATTTTGATAGTTTTCAAAATCGTTTAAGGCCTCAAAGCATCTTTTAACATACCAAATTTGATACGTTTCCGGGTATGAAGACCAGGTACCGCCTAATACAATTAGTTCAATTTTATCTGTAGGGTGACCTGTATTTTTAAAAGCTAGAAGACGGTTAAAAGTTTGTAGATATGGATCAAACTTATTTGAGATTGCTCTTTGGGCACCCGGTTCATCAGAAAGATAAGATTTAGGCATTCTCACATCATTGGGACAAAAAATACACTTACCAGGGCATGGGAAGGGTTTGGTCAAAACTGTAACAGGAGTTACACCCGAAATTGTTCTCGTTTCTTTCATTTTAATTAATGAATGGAGAAGTTGTTCCTGCTCGAGAGTGAAATTAATCTCATCCTTAAATTTTTCGTAAGAAGTTAAAATAAAACTTTTGGAAAAAACTTCTTTTTCAATAGACTGAAATTTTCTAATAATCTTCTCAGTCTCTTTTAAATTCTGAGGATTTGAGGTCACCAAGGTCTGAATTACCTGCTTTAGCCTATCTTTATTCAATTCTAAGTTAATTCTATTTTGTTGCATAAAATGATAACCTATATTATATAATTAAAACCTAAATTATGCTAAATCAAGGAAATATAGAAATTAACCAATTAAATAGAGATTTTTATTCAAAAAACAACGAAAGCTTTGATAAATCAAGGAAAGATAACTTCTGGAAGGGGTTTGAAAATGTTAAAAAATATCTCAAGGACGGGCAAAGAATCTTAGATTTAGGTTGTGGAAATGGAAGATTTTTGGAATTTCTAATAAAAAACAATTCAAATTTTAATTATTTAGGTGTCGATAACTCTGTTGACTTTATAGCCAAAGATACGCAAAAGTACCCTTCATATAAATTTTTAGAGATGGATATAGTTTCAAATCTAGATCAGATTACTAATAAATATGATCTGGTTATATTATTTGGAGTAACTCATCATATTCCAAGCTATGAGTACAGAAAAGAATGGTTTCAAAAATTAGAAGGAATCCTGGCTTCTGAAGGCATTTTAGTTCTATCCTTCTGGGAATTTAATAGTGATAAAGCAGATAAAGAATTCAAACCAGAAAAGTATCAGGTTGAGAAAAATGATTTCTTTTTAGGCTGGAAGGGTGACTTCTTATGCCATAGGTACTGTCACCTTTTTGACCAAGAAGAAATAGAAGAGATTAAAAAAATACTTTCAAATTTAAGAGTTTTGGAAGAATATTCTTTGGACGATAATAGATACCTCATATTAAAAAAGGAGCGGTAAACCGCCCCTTTTAGATAAGCTTATTTGACAACAACTACTTCTTTTTGGTTTTCTTTGTAGTTGTTTTTTTCTTCATTGAAGAAGTTTTTCCAGGATTGTGAGCTTTACAAGTTTTACACATTTTAAGATTCTTTCTTAAAAATAAGTACACAAAAGGCGAAACCTTACCTAAGTAAAATTTCGCCTTTGTTTAAAAGATAAATTACTTTCTTTTAGAAGCAGTTTTTCTTTTTGTAGTAGTCTTTTTAGCAGTTACTTTTTTAACTGTTTTTCTTACAGCTTTTTTAACAGCAGTTTTTTTAACAGCAGTTTTTTTAACAGTCTTTTTAGCAGTTGCTTTTTTAACTGTAGTCTTTCTAGCAGCTGGCTTTCTTGTAGCTTTCTTTTTTACTGGCATAATGATTCACCTCCTAGGATTTTCACATTGAATTTTAATGTGGTTAAATTAAAAACGGGCAAGATAATTTTCATCTTTAAATTATTAAAGCATTATTAGACATACCATGTCAATATCTTTTATGAGTTATGAAATATCTTGCAATTAGTAGAAGAGATAAATTGGCTACAACCGGAAACATTAAAAAGAAATTTATTATCTTTAATCTCTCCAAATAAAAATCTGATTTAAGAAAACTAAAATCCTGGGGGAGAAAGTTAAGTTTATGAAAGAAAAAGTTTGTAATATAGGCAGTAATTAAAATAAATAAAGTAACAAAGAATAAAACCCTTACTTCCTTTATATCGGCCGGAGATAAAAACATTGAATTAGAAATTTGAAAAATAAGATACAAATAAATTATTTTGAAAACAAGATCGGCATTTTGAAAGGTGGAGGATAAATAATATAAAATTATAGTCCCAATTATAAGAGGCGCAGTTCCGATTAACGAGTTTCTAAAAATATCTAATACTTCCACTTCGGCGTAGCCCATTTTAATAGTATCCCCCTCTATTCTAGGCCAAATAGAAAAAGCAGTAACTCTAGATCCTAGAAAAGTTGCTGCCATTGCGTGGCATAATTCGTGGATAAATGTACCTGGTAAAAACACCAAACTGACAACAAAAACTACAGTGGTATCTTTCTTAAAAATTCGGTGTAAAAACAAATATATTCTGGAAAATAATTTATTAGAAATAATTGAAAGTAGGAAAAGCTGAGAGATGAAAACGATTAACCAAAATAGAGAAAGATTTAAAATTGGCATAATTTATTCTAGCCTAAAATGAAAATTATTTTATCTTAAGCTTAGTATAAAGTTCAAATAATCTTGAGTAGAATCTCAGGTTGTGAATAGAGGCAAGTCTTTGTGCCGAAACGGAGTTTATCTTAAATAGATGATTTAGATAGGCTAAAGAGTAATTTTGACAAGTGTAGCAATCACAAAAATCAGAAATCTTTTCTTTAGAATCAATAAGTTTGTCTTTGCCAAGATAAACATATTTAAAGAAATCTTTGTTCTCAAGATCTGAAGAGGAGGTAATTTCTTTTGTAAAATTGTATAACCTTTTATGTCTGGCATCTCTGGTGGGCAATGTACAGTCAAAAATCTCCCAACCATAATCTAAACATTTAATAACTTGAAAGGGATCACCGACACCTAGAGCAAATTTAAAAAATTCATCCGGAATTAATTTGGCCAACTTCTCAGAAACTTCTAAGTCTAAGTCTCCGTTATCATCGATCATGTATCCGCCAAACCCATAGCCATCAAATCCAATTTCTAAAAGTTTATCGATGCAATGCTTTCTCATCTCAATTAAATCCCCACCCTGTACAACAGCAAATAACAGTGGTTTATTTTTACTATCAAAACCATATTTGATTAGATTTTCTTCATACTGAATTCGACATCTTTTAGCCCATCGAATTGTTCTTTCAACAGTATCTAAAGTTTTCTTCTTATCAACATTTGGAGGAGTAAAGTCGTCGAGACAAATAATGATATCTGACCCAATTTCGAATTGCGTATTAATACAATCCTCAGGGGTAAACAAAGTACCCTTAAGTTTGCCGTAGGAGAAAACCACCCCTTTTTCGGTAATTTTTCCGGCTTTTTTATTTCTATGGATCAGGGAGAATATCTGCCAGCCTCCAGAATCGGTTACAACCAGACCGTCAAAATTCATGAATTTCTTAATTCCGCCAAGGCTTTCAATAACCTTACTTCCAGGCGCATTCAAGAGGTGGTAGGTATTAACTACAATACCCTTAATTTTAGAGTCGGAGATATCTTTAGAATCTAGCGATTTTACGACACCAAAGGTAGCATCTGTTAAAAATACTGGTAAATTATAGGAATTATTTTTGGATAATAGTGTTGATTTCATCAATAAAAAGGGTATAAAGAGAACCTAATTAGGATTAAGAAATTCTTTTTCTTCTCTTGATGGTTCTTTTAATGATTCTTTTTCTTTGTTTTTCTTTTCTCTTTTTACCTAAAGCCATATCGGGATTATATCAAATTTAATTAACTAAGGAAACACTGAATTTCATTCTCTTTATGTCACCATTATGGTCTTCAACCTCCATACTACCTTCTGATCGGTAGTAGTCAGCTAGCTCTTGAGAAAGGACTTCTTTGATCTCTTTTAGATCCTTTCTTTTCTCTTTCATTTGAGCTTCAAGCTCTTTAATAGTAGCTTTTTCAGAAATTCTATCTCGTGACTCCTTTACAGCAACTCTATTTTGATTAACAGCTTCTTGTAAAGCTTGGAAGTCAGCGTCAGATTCAAGTGCGTCTTGGATAGAGTTTCTAATCTTCTTTAACTCCTCTTGCATATCTTCAATAATTTTTAATCTTTTGGAAATTAGTTCTACATTCATATCAAAAATAATATCACAAATTCCTAAACTCTGGATTTAGAAATTTTGGATTTTGAGCTAACTCTTCTTTAAAATACTCTTTTATAGTTTGGCAGTCAGCTTTACTAAATTCTCCATCTTTGGTTCTAACTAAATTTGTAACAATTCCAGGAATATTTATGTTATTACAAATATCTCTAACCAAACCTCGTACATACATCCCCCTACTCATTACAACCTCTAGATTGATTCTAAAAAGGTGAGGCGGAACTTTTAGACTCTGGTATTTTTCAACAATTTCTTCCTGTCTAAAATTACCGCTAATAGAATTAATTGTTTCAATCAAATTATTTATTTCATTTTCTGAAGGTATCTTTTCAATCTTACCGTTTTTTATTTCTAAAATTTCCCCATCAATAAAAACATTAGGTACTGGAAGACCCAATCTTTTATATTCCCAAAGGGATCTTCCCTCAACCTTCTTTGAAGAAAAGTCGGGGTACTGCTGATGATATTTTCCAAACATAGAATTTATAACCTCATTTAGTTTTTTTTCATCAATCTCAAGTTCCTCAGTGATTGATTTTTCGATAATACCTAAAGCGTCATGAGTATCGGTACTAAATCCAAAAAGAATATCAAAGTTATAAGTTTTGTAATTTTGAATATACTTCTCCTTATTAAAATATTCATCACCTTTTAAAATCAAAACAACACCAGAAGCCAGTGGATCAAGGGTTCCTGTATGAGAAGTTTTGGAGTGAAGTTTTTCAGAGACTTTTCTTGCAATAATAGAGGTGGAAGTTCCAATTTCTTGCCAAAAAGGTAAAATATCATTATTCATATATGGATTATAGTTCAAATTTCGAAAAAAAATTTCTTGATATTGGAACCGGGGACGGAAGATATATCTATAAAAAGGCCTTAGAAAATCCCAAGAACTTATATATTGGTATTGATCCAGCCAAAAACCTTGAAGAATATCAAAGACAGATTAATCGAAAAAGACTTAAAAATGCTCAATTAATCCAAAGCTCGATTGAAAATTATGACCCAAAGGTTGAAAATTTTTTTGATGAGATTTCAATAATCCTACCCTGGGGAAATTTATTAAAGTATTGTGTCACAGTTGATAAAGATTTTTTTCAAAGAATATCTGGATGGCTTAAACCTGGAGGAGATATAAAAGTAATTTTTGGTTTTAACGAAGAACTTGAGGAAAAAGAAACTAAACGACTTAATTTAAGAGATTTAAACGAGAAGGAGGTAGAATTCTTAAAAGAAAATTACTCTATACTTCCAAATCTACAAATGACAAAATTTGAAAATGTTTTCTATCTTGATCTTGAAACAATTGAAACTACTTGGGCTAAAAAGCTTAAATTCGGAGCTAATCGAAATTACTTTACAATTTCACTAAAAAAGATTTGACACTTTATTTATTAACTATATTATAAATGTATGCAAGGATTTAAGAATAATTCTGGTTTCACATTAATCGAATTAATTATCGTTGTCGCAATTATCGGCATACTTGCCACCGCAGTTATCTCTGGAACTGACTTTCTTGATCAAAGAAAGCAAGCTTCGGATGTTGGAAACTTTAACGTAGCTAGAAACCTTCAAGCAGCCTATGAACAACTTCAAATTCAAAACTCAGATGTACTAAATGATATTAATACAAATAGTGGTGTAGAAGGTAGCCTACAAAAATTAAAAGATAATAATATTCTTAAAGCGTCTTTCACAATCCCAGCCAATACATTCAAAATAATCAGGGAATCTTCAGGAGAAGTTGCTATAGATTTCGTCGTAACCTCAACTAAATTCTTAAAAGGTGTTTGCAACCTGCCTACTGGTGCTCAGACTCTAACAGCTGGCTATTGGAGAGTTCCTGGCTGTGGACAATTAAAAGGCAACTAAATTTAAATTCTCGAACTTCTAATTTCGTTTAATTTACCAATTTCAACTAAAAACCTGCTTGGCATGTTCATTTGAATATTTCCAAAATAAAGTCTAGCTTTAGAATTTGATAAGGTTAGCTTTTTCTTGGCTCTAGTTATTGCAACATACATTAATCTTCTCTCTTCTTCAATTTCTTCAGGATTCATTAGAGATTGAGAATGAGGAAACAAACCTTCCTCCATTCCGATCATGTAAACATGCTCAAACTCAAGTCCTTTAGCTGAGTGGACTGTCATTAGAGTTACAGCTTCAACTTCCTGCCCGGTAGCTTTATTTGTTGATTCAATTAAGGCCACATTTTCTAAAAAGTCTGTTAAAAGTAAAAATTGAGAAGCTACAGATCTAAGCTCTTTAATATTTTCAATTCTAGACTGGGCTTCATCAGTTCCGTCATTAATCCAGTTAATGTAATTTGTTTTCTCTAAAACCAAATCAAGAAGCTCTAAAGTTGAATGTAAATCTGATTCTTTGATCATTTCTGAAAAAGGAAATTTAGTTTTTGAGTCAATTAAATCTAAATCAAAGTTTGCCTCTTTAATCTTCTCTATTGTTTTGTCCCCAACTCCTCTAGTCGGAGTGTTTAGAATTCTCTGCCATGAGATAGAATCTTTTGGATTGTAAAAAACTTTTAAATAGGAAATTAAATCTTTAATTTCTTTTCTTGCGTAAAACCCAACCCCTCCAAAAATTTTATAAGGGATGCCTGATCTGATTAGGTATTCCTCTATTATTCTAGACTGGGCATTAGTTCTATACAAAATTGCAAAATCAGAAAATTTTAGACCCACGCTTCTATTTCTTAAAATAGAATCACAAACATACATCGACTCTTCGTGTTCGTTCATACCTGTAAATAAATCGATCTCTTCCCCGTCTTCATTTTCAGTCCACAAATCTAAATGGATATGTGAAGGGTTATTTTTAATAACATTCACAGCACCCTTTAAAATCTTCTGAGTAGATCGGTAGTTTTGATCAAGGTTGTAAACTTTGATATTTTTATAATCTTTTTCTAATTGAAGAATATTTCTATAATCTGCACCTCTGAAAGAGTAGATTGCTTGACTCATATCTCCAACAACGAATAAGTTATTATATTTGGCTGAAAGCATCTTAGAGAGGGTGTACTGAGCTTTATTTGTGTCTTGATACTCATCGATTAAAATAAATTTAAAAGTTTCTTGATATTTAGTTAAGACTAAATCATATTTTTCAAATAACCTAACAGTGAGCATAATAATGTCATCAAAATCTAGAGCATTATTTTCTCGTAATTTTTTTTGATAAGAAGGGTAAATTTTAGCTACATTTTTATAGAAAAAAGAATGTGTCATCCTTGCGTACTCTTTTTCATCTACTAATTCATTTTTAGCGGAGGAAATGGCGGACAAAACAGCGTGAGGGTTAACTTTTTTAATATCTAAGTTTTGGGCCTTCATTACTTCTTTTACAACGGCTAGTTGGTCGTTAGTATCGTAAATTACAAAATTATTACCAACCCCAACCAGGTGACCGTCTTTTCTAATGATTCTGGAACAAATCGAGTGGAAAGTACCAACCCATGAAACATAGTTCTCACTTTCATTTAAAGAATGAGAAATTCTCTCTTTAATCTCTCTGGCAGCTTTATTAGTGAAAGTAACACACAAAATGTTATCTCTAGAAATATTTTTTTCGTTTATTAAGTAGATTATTCTGTTTGTTAAAACTCTAGTTTTACCAGAACCAGGACCTGCCAAAACTAGTGCTGGGCCTTCAAAATGCTCGACCGCGTCGTTTTGTTTAGGATTTAATTTCATTTTAAAATTGAATTCTGGAAGTTAAAAGTTCCGCAACTATGTTTAAGAAAAATATAACCATTAAAGAAATAAGGGATGAATTAAATAGCTCCATTTTTTCTGAGGATTCTGATTTATTTAAAGCCATATAAAATTTTCCGAAATTTGAAAAAAACAGAAATAAAATAATTGCGTAAGCAACAGATACAAATGGAACTAGCGGAGAGGTGGCTGAAACCACTCTGTAAGAAAATACGGATACAGATTGGACAATTAAATTAAAATAATATAGTTGGGTTATAAATAAACCCCATAAATATAAATCGCTTTTGTTTATTTTTTCCATAAGTTTTTAACTGTAACGTAAATACCTCCTAAAATAGGGCTAACTGTCATAGCAATTAGATTTAAATTTTGTTGCCACATTGAAATCGGACAAGAAGTCAAATTACATGCTGGATTTTGAGTAACAGTGCTACATATTAAACACATGGCAATATTATACTATTTTTGGCTTATTTTTGAGATTGCAGTATCCCAGTAAAAACTATTATTGTGCTTTTCTTTCATGTGATACCACCACTCGACTCCCCATAAGTGGAACTCGTCAAAACCAGATTCCGCAGTAAACTCAAAAATCCCTTCAAAATCAGCTTGAGACATTGTTTTATCAACTTCATCTTGCCTTAAAATATAATTTCGAACTGGGCCCCAAGGCTCAGCTTGAACCTCAGTGGCTTTAATTCTCTCTAAAGGGATACCTAGAATAAAGGCTTTGATTTTATAGAATGCAGGTCCAACAGGGTATTTTAAAGCAAAGCTATTGGAAGTCATCATTCCAAAAAGGTCGAACCAAACTTTCCGGTACATAGAAATACCTAAATAGTCTCCAATTTTTATTGAAGGAATCCAAAAGCCTCCTTCTCCAGAATCCTGGATAAGAACTTCTCGGCTATCGTTTTTTCTAACAATCTCAACTTCTTTTTTCAAAGTCTCAGATAAATTTGGAATAGAAGTACAGGTACCAAAGGGAAACGTAGCTTCATTTTCAACTTGCCAATACTTGATTGATTTATAACTCTTTAATTCTGAAACAGTCCTATCAACATAACTAAGCAAAGCATCCTTTCTTGCAGAATCATCTCTCATTTCTTGCCACCATTTAGGTTCGTGGCATTCAGGGTATCTTATAACCTTTCTTCCAAAAACTAAAATAACTTCACTGTCTGGATATTTTTCTAGAGCATCAAGCTGATATTTAATATTTGAATAGTCATAACTATCTGCATCTTTTTGAACTTCATCCCAGTAAACGGCTAGTCTATATTTTTTAGTAGGCATCTCGATTAAAATCTCATCGTAAGTTTTTTTCCAATCCAGATTTAATTCTTGAGCGTACTTATTTGAAAAATTTAAGCCATAATAAGCTTTTTGTGATTTAACCGGAGATAAATACAGAAATAGGATCATTGGAAATAGAATCAAAGTTAGTAAAAATATTAATGAGTATTTAGCAAATTTAAATTTTTTCATCTTAACAAATTGTATCTTCTACTATATTAGTTTTACAGATAAGTTGGTAGAAATCAAAAGAAGGTCTTTTGATTCTTTTTAGAGTTCTATCCCTTTGAATTTTCACTAAACCAAATTGAGGCCAATAACCGTGATGCCATTCGTAATTATCACAAAGTGTCCAATGCAAGTAACCTTTCAAAGGAACATTATAATTTTCAATTGCCTCGTGACATGAGATCAACATATTCTTGATAAACCATTTTCTTTTCTCGTCTGAAGCATCCGCCAAACCATTTTCAGTTATATAAATATCCTTTTTGTATTTTCTAAGTTGAATTAAAATATTTTTTAAACCATCAAAGTCAACCCACCAACCGGTATCTGATTCAGGATCGCAAGGATTTTGAATATTAAAATTTTTAATTTGATTTGAAAAATAATAATTAAGTCCAATAAAATCTAATTTATTTAGGATGGGAATTAATAAAATTTGAGAATTTATGAAATAGAAAACACTAGCTGTAAATCTATCCAAGGCACTATCCTCTCTGGCAGAAAAGGCTGTAATATTTTTAACTATTCCAATCGGAGTACTATACTTCTGCTTAGCCAATTTATAAAACCTAGAGTGACATCTTAAGAAATTAATATTAACTAAGACGGCCTCTAAATTTGAGTGATGTTGAGGGGGCCAGGAACCTCTTATATAACCCATGTAGGAATACACTTCAGGTTCATTAATAGTGATTACAAAGTCAATATAATCTTTAAATTCCTCAAGGCATTTTAATGCATAAAACGAGAAGATTTTTGGAGAACTAAAATTTAAGAAGCCTCCCATCTCAGCAAACCACAAAGGTACAGTAAAATGGTGAATAGTTAAAAAGATTTTCAAATTTTTAGATTTGGCATATTGAAATATTTTTTTATAGTGAAAAATTGCCTCTTCATCAAATTGACCGGGACTTGGCTCAATCCTGGCCCATTCAACGCCAAGTCTAATAGAATTTGAGTTTAATTCTTTAGCTAAGTCGATATCTTCTTCGTACCTATTCCAAAAGTCATTTGCAATCCCACTCTCTTCCTCGGGATACTTATCGGTTTTCTTTTTATTTTTTTCGTAATACCACCAATCCGCGTTTACACCGTTACCTTCAGTTTGATATCCTGAAATTGAAACTCCCCATAAAAATCCTTTACGAAATTTATATTTCATACTTATTTAGTATATCTCAAAGAATAGTATAATAAATTCATGTACAACCAAGAAGATTTATTGCCAGTCAATAGAAACTACTACATCCTCGGAGGCTGTGCAGTCTTAATCTTTACAGTAGTAATTGCTGGAATAGTATTTACCACCCTACCAAATCAACAAAATCAATTCGATTCTAATATCAATGTGGCAAAGGAAAATAACGCTCCTTCAGCTGACCTGTCAAAATATAATCAAGATAGTGATTTAGATAGAATTCCTAACTTTGTTGAACAAGAAGCCATTTTAAATACTTACATCGCAGAAACTGACTATTGTCAAAAGAAATTTCCAACTTGTTCTAATTCTCCAATTGAAAAACCAATTTACGCTTCAATATTAATTAGTGCTTCTACTTCCATGAACATTCCTGCAGTTGATTCAAAATTAAAGTATCAATTAGTCAAAGAACAATTATCTACAAATCTAAATAGTAATACTGCCAAACCATATATTAAAATCGAAGTTAGATCTTTTGGAAATAAAGGTAACTTGTCTAATATTGCCAATAATGAATCTTGTGTTGCAAATCTAACAATTAAAAAATTTGATGAAACAATTCCAGAAAGAGATAACTCAGACTACGTTGGAAATCTTTTTAAATCCTATGTTCCAAACGGGAAATCACCTTTAGTTTACACAATTGAGCAAGCTGAGAAGGGTTTTCCTGACCCTACAGCTAATAACTTAATTCAGATTATTACCGACGGAGTTGATGACTGTAATGGGGATTTAAAATCAGCACTAGCAGCTGTAAAAACTAGAGGGATCGTTAAAAGAGTAGACCTAATCTCGCTATTTGCTAATCAAGATACCAGCAATATCTTAAAAGAAGCCACTGAAGTTAATGGGGGTAAATATAGCGCCTCTTCAAACATCAACGAAACTTTAAACCAAAACTTTAATTCATTTATCTACGAAAGGTGGTGTAAAGCTCAAGCATTCAATAATGTCTACCAATGCGTAAATGATAATTATTCAAAAGCAATAAAATTCATGAACGAAAATTTATCAGTTCAAACACCCAAGAATGAAGTTGAAAAAATAAAAGAAATCCAAGGATCAATAAATATAATTATCCAAAATTTTAGAACTAATAATGACAAAAAGTTATTATTAGAATTAGATGGTGTTTTAAACCCTAAAAGGAATTAGTTTTTAATTAATTCTATTTCTAACTATATAAGGTTTTTTACCACTGCTTTCAAAATAAGATCTCATCATAAGTTCCCCAAGAAATCCTGTCATCATTAATTGAATTCCTGCAACAAATAAGATTAATCCACCAAAAAATAAAGGTCTATCGTTTATGTTTTGATTCAAACCTAATTTTAGATAAACAACAACATAAGTTAAGATTGCAAAACCGGAGGAGAAGGTTAAAAAGCCAGCGGAACCAAAAACTCTACCAGGCATGAATGAGAATGGCTTAGTTGCAAAAGTTAACATGAATTTTAAAGTAAATAAATCAAGAAACACACTTATAGTTCTCCAGATTGAACCATAATTTGAAACCCCAAATTTTCTCTCTTCGTAATCAACTGGAATTTCTTTAATTTGTTTTGTGTAGAGGGAAGAATAAGCAGGCATAAATCTATGCATTTCACCATACAACCTCATGTTATCGATTATAAATCTGGTGAAACCTTTTAAGCCGGATCCGTTATCTTTAATTTTTAAGTTTGAAATATTCTCAATAAAACTTTGTGCAATGTTCGAAGGAATTCTTCTAAGTAGAGATCCCTTTAAACTTTCTTGCCATCTACCGCTTCTTAGTGTATTTACCATATCGCTACCATTATCCATTTCATGAAGTACATCTTTAATATATTTCGCAGGAATTTCTAAGTCAGAAGAATAGGTTAAAACATATTCTCCCGCGGAGGCGTCAAATCCAGTTTGATAGGCACCGCTCATTCCGTAATTTCTAGAATGTTTAATCGAAATAAAATTTTTATGTTTTTTTGATAAGTTTTCTAGCTTCTCCCAAGTTTTATCTTTTGTAGAACCGTCATCGATTGCAATATACTCAAACTCGTATTCTTTAAAATTCTCGCAAACTGAAATCAATTCTTTTTCGAATCTCTCAATATTTTTTTCTTCGTTGTAGCAAGGAATAACAATTGAAACTAATTTTTTATTTTTAGACATTAATAATTTCCTTTCTGATACCACTCTTCTTGAGTAATAAACCATTTATAATATTTATCAACTATAAACTCAATTGGAGTTTTAGATTTATATCCTAACATTTTTTCGGCTTTAGAAACATCCGCGAAAGTTAAGGTCATCTCACCTTTTCTTTCAGGCATTCTAACTAGGTTCACAGACTTACCTACAACTTTCTGAACTGCTGCAACCAAGTGACCTAGTGTAACAGGGGCGGAGTTTCCTAGATTAAAAATTTCGTATCTTAGAGGATTCTCAATTACATGCATAATAACTTCAAGCATATTTTGTAAGTAGCAGTAGTCTCTTCCAGTTGAGTTTAAGTCTTGGTACTGAGGAAATTCTTCTCCAAACATCGCAGATCTGATAAGTTTGGTTAGCGCCAGATCGGGTCTAATTCTTATATCTAATGGATTAAAGAACCTAAAGATTGTTGAATTAATACCGTAGGCATGAGAATAAACTTTACACATCACTTCACAAGCCTTCTTGGTTGCGGGGTATGGGGCTAAAGGGGCATCAGTATTCATTGATTCTATAAATGGAGCCTCAGAATCTCCGTAAATAGAACTCGATGAGGCAAAAATAAAGTTATTAACTTGGTACTTTACACACATATTTAAAAGATTAGTGGTAACTTCAAGATTATTTCTGACATATAAAAGAGGGTCTTCGAAAGAATAAGTTACACCAGCATAAGCAGCCAAATGTACTATGGCTTCAATTTTATTGTTTTTGAATACTTCTTCAACTTTTGAATAATTTAGTAAATCAAGTTCATAAAAAATAAAATTTTCATTCTTTAGAGCTGCTTCAATATTATGTTTTTTAATTTTAGGAGAATAAAAATCATTTAAGTTATCTATACCAATAACTACATAATTATTTTGTAATAAAAAATCAGTCAGATTTGAACCAATATAACCGGCACAACCTGTAACTAATATGTGTTTCATATTAAAATTTTATCATAATTACAAAGGCCTATTCGGAAAAACATCAAGATTTAAGTCTTCAAAACTTTGATTAAGGAACTTGTAATAAGCTACTGCTCCAATCATTGCAGCATTATCTGTTGTATAACCCATCTCAGGAAAAAAGACTTTAAAGCCAAATTTATTTTCATAATTCTTAAAATCTTCTCTCAGTTTTGAGTTGGCGCTAACTCCCCCAACAACTGAAATTTGAGTTAGGTTAAATTTCTTTGCAGCTTTAATTGTTTTTCCAATAAGTGTGTCGACAACAGCTTGTTGAAAGGAAGCTGCTACATCGACAATTTTTAAATCAGAATTATTTTTATTTTTCTCATAAAATCTAGTAATTTCAGTTTTAAGTCCAGAAAAACTAAAATTAAAATTATCTTGATCCAGCATCGGTCTTGAGAATTTAAATTTTTTTGAGTCACCTTCTTTGGATAATTTATCAATAATAGGACCGCCAGGAAAACCTAAATTTAAAAATCTTGCAACTTTATCAAAGACTTCACCGCAAGCATCATCTAAAGTGTTTCCGATAATTTCATAACTAAAATGAGTGTTAACCAAAACTAATAAGTTATGTCCTCCAGAAACTGTTAAACATAAATGAGGAAATTTCAATTCAGGATGAGAAAGTATATTTGAATATATGTGACCTTCAATATGATGAACTGAAATTAATGGAATATTTAAAGAGAATGAAATAGTCTTAGCTGCTGCTACACCTACAACTAGAGATCTTATTAATCCTTTTTGATTATTAACAGCAACCGCATCTAAATCTTTTAATTCTATTCCAGAAGATTTAATTGCCTCTTCGATTACGTAATTAATTACTTTTAAGTGTCTTCTAGCGCCAAGTTCGGGAACAATTCCCCCAAATTTTTCATGAGTCATGTTCTGATTCCAAACTATATTTGATAAAACCTCTGCTCCATTTCTTACAACAGCGACAGATGTATCGTCGCAAGAAGTTTCTATAGCTAAAATAATCACATCTTTTTTCATACTACTTTTCAAATTTTGAAATAATTAACCCTTCGGTAATATAATCTGGTTCTACATCAAAAATGTTAGCAAAATTACCATTCTTAAATTTTTGTAAAATAACTTCTTCAATTAACTTTAAATCTTCTTCCAGATAAAATTTTTCAAGATTTGGAAATTTTAAGAGAAGTTCCGCTTCAGGAATAATTCCTTTTTGAGCTACTTCACCTTCATTAACTAGACTAAAATAATAATTTACATTAGAGCTTTTAATTAACATCAGACCATTTAAAATTTTATTTTTATGTAAAATAATTTCAAAATTATTATAAGTAATTAACGGAAGTTTATTAATATATGCAAAAACTTTTAAAGTAGCATAACCAATTCGAAGACCAGTCCATGAACCAGGTCCTTCGTTAATTGAAATGAAATTTAAATCAGAAATTTTTAAATTACTTCTTTCAAGAATTTCTTTTATGCCCAGAATTAAATTTTTAAGATGAGCTCTAGATTCATCGTAAATAATATTAGTTGATTTGTTACCAATAAATAAATTTAGGTTGGTAATGTTTTCAAGCGATGTATCAATTACTAGATATTTCAATTCTTCTTTCATTTTCATTCTCAATAAAAATATTTACAAAATAAGTTTTCTTTTTGGTTTTAAATTCAAATTTATTTCCCCACTCAATAATTGATAATGAATTATCATCAATAATTTCATTTAACCAAATTTCATCTTCTTGGTTAATTGCATCAAGTCTGTATAAGTCTAAATGATTAATTTTTTGATTTTTAGTTTGATAGGTATTAACAATATCAAATGTTGGAGAAGTAATTTGGAGGTAATCTTGAAAATCTAAGGCCTTAAAAAGTCCTTTAGTAAAATGAGTTTTTCCAGCACCTAGCTCACCATTTAAGAAAATTATTACATCTTTATCTTTAAGATTTCTTGCAAAGATTTCGGCAATTAAAATAGTTTCATCAACACTATGACTATGGTAATTTGCATTAAACATAAAATTTATAAATCAAAAAACTTCCTCAGAATTATAGGTAATTTTTTAAAATATTTAGTTACTAAAAAGTAGGTAACCAGAGCTGAGCCTGAATCTACAATTACATCTCTTATTGAAGCAGTTCTAGTTTGAACAAACATCTGGTGAACTTCGTCGCTAATTCCGTATAAAATTGTAAAAACTAAAGCCGTTTTGAAATCTTTAAAAGCTCTAACTGATGTTAAAAACAACAATAAATAGACAATAACGTGGGCTAGTTTATGTGCTAAAAAATTTGTGTTTCCATCATATGAAACAACTACTGCTTTTCTTGAAGATTGAACGAAAATGAAGATGCACATTAGTGCTAACGGAAGATATCTTTCAATTTTTATTAACATCTTGTTAAATTTCATAAGTTTAAAAGTATATCAAAAGGCTATCTCAAATGCCAATAAATACTCTTAGCACCGCCTCCATGGTCAACAATAGCCCCTTTTCCAATTGTATTGTTAATATCAGGACAGTAAACTTTAGCATCAGAAACATAGTGCAAAACCCCATCTGCGGCAGCTCTAATTGGAGCCCCGGTCCAAGATGATGGGTCAACCAAATCAATAGCATTATGTCCTGGAACACCAAATCTTCTCATATAAAAACTATAATTATCGCCAAAATATTGGGTAACTTTATAGGATGAAAGTGGCCAACTCAATTTTCCGGATTTAAGATAAGGGTACGGATCAACCGATTTAGAACCAAGCATATATCCAAAGTGTAAGTGTGGTGCTGTGGAACAACCTGTATTACCAAGATAGGCAATTATGTCCCCTTTTTTAACTCTGGAACCCTCTTTCCCTTCAATTCCGACTGCAATGTTTTGAGCATCAATCTCGGACTGAATTTGAGAAAGAAGTCTTTGATACTTTGCCTCATCATTTTGAGTTAATTTAAGTAGATATTGTTTATCTTCATTTTGTTTATTAAGTGAGGTTTGATAAACAACCAAACTTTCTTTTTGTTTTTCAATCTCCTTTTTAACTTCCTCAATTTCTGCTTTTTTCTTTTCAATTAATTTTTGTTGAACACCGTAGTCAGCTTTAGTATCCTTCATGTATGAAAGAATTTTTCTATCTTGTTCCTCAAGTTCTTGTAGATATTGAAGCTTTAATAAAGCAGTTTTAGTGCTTCCTGAGGTTAGTAAATTTAAAATGGTAAGATCGGAGCCTGATTTATACCTCTCTATAATTCTCTTTTTCAAACCTTCATTCTGAATGGACATTGTAGAATCTATTTTAGAGATTCTTTTAGTTAGGGCTTCAATATAATTTGTTAAATCAGAAAGTAGCATATTTTTCTGACCTAAATTTTTTTCAACTTCAGATACTTTTAGATTGGTTAATTCTATTTGATTATCAAGAAAGTCCAGTTCGTTTTGCAGAGTGTTAGATTTATTTTTTAGGTTACCTAGGATTTGCTGGTACTCTTTCTCCTTTTGTAATAATTCTTTAGACTCTTCTGCATTTGTGATAACAGCAAAGCCAACCAGGATAATAAAGATAGAAATATAAAAATTAATATATTTGAAGTTCATTTAAACTTTTAAGTATTTTTGAACTGCAGTTTTACTGCCAAGTTTTCCAAGTAGGTAACCTAGCAAGTTAATAACTGCAACTAAAAGTACCACGAAAAGTAAATAAGGGATTCTAAAATTTCCTATAAGATATACATAATTGGTATCTCTTAATCCTAAAAAGTTAGTGAAATAAATTATTAATAAAATAATTGTAAATAGAAGTCCTGCAAAAAAGGATCCGACCATAGAGTAAACAATTCCTTGATGAATAAAGGGGGTTTCTACAAAATCATCGGAAGCACCCACCAGTTTCATAATTTCAATCTCATCTTTCTTTTGGAAAATGTTAATTCTAATTGTAGAAAGAATAATTCCAAAGGAAACAATAAAGAAAAGTAGCGTGATAACTAAACAGATAGCAGTTACGACTGTAGAATAATATTTAAATTTATCCTTGATATCCTTGAGGTATTTAACACTTTCTACGAAATCTTTGCCTAAGAAATCCTCATAAAAGAAGTCTAAATCTTTTACATCCTTAGCTTTAATTTCAAGAGAAGCAGGGAGAATGTTTGTGGTTAGGGACTCTTGCAGTACTGGGTCGTTTTTAGACAGATCTCTAAATATTTTTAAAGCATCTTCTTTAGAGGTGTAGGTTACTTCAAGTACTCGGCTATCATTCTCAAGTACACTTTTAACCTGTTTAATTTGCTCTTCTCCAAAGGAATCTTTAAAGAATACCCTTACTTGAACTTGCTTTTGAAGAAAATTCAAAGAAGTATTAGAGAACACAAGGAATGTGAATATAAAAGATAAAAGGGTGAAGGATATAAAGATTGCTAAGATTGAACTTAGGCTTATTACTTTTTCTTTTTGTAAAAATTCAATAAGTGATTTTAAACTAGTCATGGTATGTCCCTCCTCTTTTATCTGAAACCAATCGGCCATCCGAGATCTTTAAAACCCTCTTTTTCATATGATTAACAATATTGTAGTCATGGGTTGCCATCAAAACTGTTGTTCCCATTTTGTTAATTTCTTGTAAAAGATTCATTATTTCTCCGGAAGCTTTTGGATCAATCATTCCTGTAGGCTCGTCGGCAACTATAATTTCTGGCTCATGAGCTAAAGCTCTAGCAATAGCTAATCTTTGAATTTCGCCGCCAGATAACTCAGTTGGGTTTTTATAAATTTTATGTTGCAAACCTACCATCGCTAAAATGTTTGGGACAACATCGTGAATTAATGATTCTTTTGCACCAACAACCTCTAATGAAATTGAAACATTTTCAAAAACATTTCTTGATTTAATAACCCTAAAATCTTGAAAGATGATTCCAATTTTTCTTCTAATTTTATGCATCTCTT
>CAMDGN010000009.1 GCA_945897985.1 candidate division WWE3 bacterium
AATAGTTCAGTCGATCAAAATTACCATGCTAATCAAATTGAAATATCGCTTGGTAGCGGAGGTTTGTTCGGAATTGGTCTTGGTAAGTCTAGGCAAAAGTTTTCCTTTCTGCCTGAGATTTATTCAGATTCCATTTTTGCTGTAATTGGGGAAGAGTCAGGGTTGTTGGGTACTATGATTGTAACAATTTTGATTTTTTATCTGATTTATATAGGGTTTACCGTCGCTTCAGTTCAGACTGAAATGTACTATAAACTTCTAGCTACCGGAGTTACAACTTGGTTTGGGGCTCAGGCAATTGTTAATCTTTTTGCCATGACTCAACTTTTTCCGCTTACTGGTGTGCCTTTACCGCTAATATCCTACGGTGGGTCTTCAACTATCTTTTTAATGACAGGATTAGGAATATTAGGTAATATTTCAAGAAGTGTTTATGAAAAAAGATTTAGGTAAATTAAAAATTGTTTTTTGTGGCGGTCATCACACTTCCTCCTTACCTCTAATTGATGTTCTGCTGAGTACTGGCGAGTATGAGCTTATTTTTATCGGTAGAAAAAAGGCTTTTTCTGATGATAGAAATGATTCCTTAGAGTACCTCGATATTAAAAAAAGAGATATAAAATTTTATGACTTAAAAACCTCTAAATTTTATGGAAAATCCTTGCTTGCTTTTTTTAGGATAGTGGGCGGGTTTTTTCACGCCTTTTATATCTTAATCAACGAGAACCCCCGACTAATTGTTTCATTTGGCGGCTATATTGCCGTACCCGTAGTATTGGCAGGCTTTTTTCTTAGAAAAAAGATAATTACACACGAGCAGACGGTGGTTACTGGTGTTGGAAATAAATTTATTTCTTGGTTTGCTGATAGGGTATTAGTTACTTGGCCAAGTTCCCAAAAATATTTCAAAGAATCTAAAACAGATGTAATAGGGTTACCTCTTAGAAAGGTTTTATTTGATAAATCGCCCCATTTGTTTAAATCAAATAACGATCTTCCTACAATTTATATAACCTGTGGAAAAACCGGGTCTCATATTATAAATCAATTCATACTAGAGAATTTGAATACTCTTTTAAATAATTTTAATATTATTCATCAAAGCGGCGACTACTCGGTAACCAATGATTTCACGAATCTCGAAACTGTCTATAATTTAATTCAAGATCAAGTTGCAGGTAAATATTATTTGAGAAAGTTTATGTTTGACGATGAGATATTAAGTGCCTTTTCAGACGCAGATTTTGTGGTTTCTAGGTCAGGGGCACACACAATCTATGAACTACTTCATTTTAAGAAGAAGGCAATCCTAATACCCATTTCTTGGGTTTCCTTCAATGAACAATATCTTAACGCTAAGATTTTACATAATGCCGGTCTGGGATTGATCCTTGAGGAAGATAATTTAAATCTTGATAATTTCGTCTCTTATACAAAGAAAATCCTTTCTAGAAAAGTTGATGTTTCCCCTGAGATTGAGAAATTAGTAAATTTAAATTCAACCCAACTTTTTATTGATGAGATTAACCGACAGATCAAAATCCAAAATTAGACTTTACTTTTATTTCTTCGGCTTTATGTTTGTTCTCATTATGGGAATCTACTTTGTTTTAACTCTAAAAATTAATAAGTTTATTTTTAATGGAGATACTGCTTACTTAGATTTAGATGAAGTAAAAATTATTTCTCTTAATTACCTCAAGGATCAAAATCTTTTTTCATACAATAAAGGTGACTTTGAAAACCAGTTGAAGTTAAGTAATCCACATATAAATTATGTTGGTTATAGTATTTATTCTCAGGACACAATTCAGCTAACTTTTAAGATTAATGAGCAGTGTTGTGTGGTTGTAGATTTGGACACCAATAAATATTTAATTGATTCCTCAGGTAATGTAACTAAAAAGCTAACTTCAATTAAAAACTATAACAATGAAATCCTGTTGGATCAGAAAATTAATTTAGAGAATAAGTTAAATCCTGTAAATGTTTTAAAAATGAACGAAATTAAGAATTTGTTTAAAACTGAGAATATCGAAGTCACAAGTTTTTTACTCGATAAAAATAATGTTCATATAAATATTAATAATTCTATTCAGATAATTATTGATGAAAAGTTTGATATTAAAAATCTTATTCAGAAATACAAAAATTTAACGTTGTATCTAGAACAAAATCAAAAAAATTATAGTATAGTAGATTTTAGATTTGAGAAAGTAATAGTTAAGTAACTAGAGCATTCAAAAATTTTTTGTTAATATTAGATCTATCTTATGGCTAAAGAAAACGTAATTTCTTCTATAGATGTTGGTTCATCAAAAATAAGCACCATAGTTTCCTTCTTAGTCGATGGGAAAATTAATGTAACAGGTACCTCTGGCCCATCTCTCTCTAAAGGAGTTGGTAAAGGTGCGATTATAAATATAGATGAAGTAGTTAGGTCTATAGAGAAAAGTGTTTCTAGGGCCGACAGAATGTCAACCCATGCAATCAGAACAGCCTTCGTCTCAATTAACGGCTCTCATGTTGAATCTATTAATTCTCACGCTGTTGTAGCAATTACAAATGAAAGCGGGGAGATAACCAGACAAGATGTCGAGAGAGTCTTAGAATCAGCTAAAGCTACCAACCTCCCAAGTTCAAGAGAAATTATCCACGTGTTACCAAGAGATTTTAAAGTTGACGATCAAGATGGCGTTAAAGATCCAGTTGGAATGTCTGGAAATAGGTTAGAAGTTCAGACTACAATTGTTCACGTATCATCAATGGTGGCTAAAAATTTAAAGAAATGTGTAACTCAACTTGGTATTGGTATCGAAGAACTGGTTTATACAGGAATTGCTTCTGCAGAAAGTGTTCTAACTGATTCTGAAAAAGAATTAGGGGTATTACTTTTAGATATCGGAGCGCAGACAACATCTGTCGTTGTTTTTGTTGAAGGAGGTCCTGTTTTTTGCACTACAATTCCAATTGGTGGAAAACATATTACAAACGATATAGCTATCTCACTCCGAGCAAACATGGATATCGCCGAGAAAATAAAAATAAAAATTTCAAACGAAAGAGATTCCAAACCAACTTCTTATGAAAATGCAAAATTTAATGAGGTAATAAACCCTATTGAGTTTGGACTAGAGGGAGAGGCGATTTCAAAAAGATTTTTATATTCTGTGATTGATCAAAGACTTGATGAGATTTTTAATTTAGTTCTAGTTGAACTTAAAAAAACATCTTTGATTAATCATATTCCTGCTGGGGTTGTTATCACCGGTGGTTCTGCAAAAACTGCAGGTATTGAAAAAATTTGTAAATCAGTTTTAAAACTTCCTGTAAAAATTGGTTACCCAAGAGGCTTAGAAGGATTGATAGATGAGGTATCTGATCCAGAATTTGCTTCAAGTGTTGGAATGATTATTTACGGTTCAAAAAAATTAAAACATAGAAGTGTATTGCCAGGTAATAAATCTAGTGATAATGTATTTAGAACAGTTAAAAAATTATTTAAAGACTTCCTGCCCCACTAAAATTAAATATGAAAATGAGACCTGATTTGGACAGTAAAGCTAGAATTAAAGTTGTAGGCGTTGGTGGTGCCGGATGTAACGTGTTAAACACAATGTTATCTGAGGCAAGAATCCAGGGTGTAGAATTTATCGCCATCAATACTGATGTTCAAGCATTATCAATTAATAAAGCTCCAGTTAAAATTGAATTAGGTAAACAAATTACTTCCGGTCTTGGTGCGGGGGCTAAACCTGAGATTGGTGAAAAAGCTGCTAAAGAATCCGAAGAAGAAATTAGAAATTTCTTGGAGGGTGCCGACATGGTCTTTATCTCCGCAGGTATGGGTGGTGGAACAGGAACAGGGGCTGCTCCAGTTGTTGCAAAGATCGCTAAAGAACTCGGTGCTTTAACTATCGGTGTTGTGACCAAACCATTCGCTTTTGAGGGTGCTAAAAGATCCCAAAATGCTGAACTAGGGATTGAAAGAATGAGAGCTGAGGTTGACGCTTTAATTACAGTTCCAAATCAGAAATTACTTGAAATTAATGACCCAAAACTTTCATTTGTAGATGCTTTTAAAATCTCAGATAGCGTTCTATCTCAGGGTGTTCAAGGTATTTCGGATATCATCGTTTTACCAGGACTTATCAATGTTGACTTCGCAGACGTTTCAACAGTTATGAGAAATTCTGGTACAGCTTTAATGGGAATTGGTATCGGTACCGGCGAGAATAGAGCCGAAATTGCAGCCAGAGAAGCAATTGCGTCTCCGCTTCTCGAAGTTAAAATTGATGGTGCTAAAGGAATTGTTTATAACATTGTCATGGGCCCTGATGTTTCAATGATTGAGGTTGACAAAGCTTCCAAAATTATTAATGACTCAGCCTCTCCTGATGCTGAAATAATCTTCGGTGCCTCAATCGATCCTGAAATGCTAGGTCAGATTAAAATTACTGTTATTGCAACAGGTTTTGATTCCGGAACTTACTCTTACAACTCTGTTTCAAGAGACAAAATTAGGGATTACAACACTACACCTCTTGATGTAGAAAGAGCACCTTCAAGACAAATTTCTTATGAAGAGCCCGTTATTGAAGAGACACCCTACGTTAAACCTATTCAAAGATACTCAGCACCTGAACCTATAGCTCAGCAACCTGAATTTCATTCACAGCCTCCCATTGCTCCTAAGAAGGGCGGGTTCTTCGGAGGATTTGGTTCCTCACAGACTGTAAACGAAAGAGCTACTGAATATTCAGGCATTGATTCCTCCCAATTCGAGGAAGATGATGATTATGAAACTTCTTCCAAAAATACTGTCGATGAGGATGACTATATGGTCCCTCCTTTTTTGAGAAACAGAAGATAATCCAAAATATATACAAATATAAGCCGAAAACACCTTAATGATTAAACTTATTTTTCATTAGGTTTATTTTTAATAGGCATATCAAAAATTCCAAAGATCAATACTTGAATTAGGTACCTAACAAAAGTACATTATTTTTAATGTATTAATTTATAGGGATTTCAGGGTTACTTTATCTTATGCAGTGTGAGATAGATTAGCTTTGAAATAGTTCTGCCATGTCACAAGAAAACATGATCACAAGTAACCCAGTTACTGGGTTTGTTCCTACCAAAGTATTTACAGTCACTAAACGAAATAGTGAAGTTGTTGATTATGATGTCAAAAAAATAGTCAATGCAGTATCAAAATGTTTTTCTCAAACTAATGAAGGTGGGGAAGTCGATGCAATGAAAGTTGCAATTAAAGTCGACAAAGAACTTAACTACATCATGAGTAAATCAGAATTTAATTCTGTTTATGTTGAGAAGATTCAAGATTTAGTAGAAAAGCATTTAATGCTTGAAGACTATGTTGTTTCAGCAAAGTCCTATATTCTTTACCGAAACGAAAGAAATAAAGGTCGAGAAGCTGAAAGTTTGTTAACCCCAGAAGTCAAAGAGTTATTCGAACAATCAAAATCCTATTTTAGAAACTCACTGGCTGAATTTGTTTACTACAGATCTTATTCAAAGTGGATGGATGAAAAAAATAGAAGAGAAACCTGGGTTGAGACAGTTCAAAGATTTATGGAATTTATGAGAGGTGAATTAAAAGAAAAACTTTCTGAAAATGAATACTCCAAAATTCACGATTCAATTTTGAATCAAAGAGTAATTCCTTCGATGAGACTTTTATGGGCTGCAGGACCTGCTGCTAAAAAAACACACGTCGCGGCTTACAATTGTTCTTATGTTGCTATTACTGATTTAAGAGATTTTGCTGAGATTATGTATGTAGCTATGTGTGGAACTGGTGTTGGTTACTCCGTTGAGAATAAATTTATTTCCAAGCTACCTGAAATAAAAATTCAAAGTGGGGAAGTTTTACCGGCTCATATTGTTGAGGATTCAAAAGAAGGTTGGGCTGACGCATATCACCTTGCTTTAAAAACTTGGTTTGATGGAAAAGATATCTCCTTTGATTATTCAAGAATTAGGCCAAAAGGCGCCCGACTTAAAACCATGGGTGGAAGAGCCTCTGGTCCTGCACCTTTAATTGATTTGATGAATTTTACTAAAGATATTGTTCTAAAAAGACAAGGTCAAAAATTAGATTCATTAGAAGTTCATGACGTTGCCTGTAAAGTTGGGGAAATTGTAATTATGGGAGGTGTGAGAAGATCCGCTATGATTTCATTATCCGATTTAGGTGATGAAAAATTAAGACATGCTAAAGATGGTCAATTCTGGAATACAGCTCCTCAAAGAATCATGTCAAATAACTCAGCTGTTTACGAGGTAAAACCTTCTTCTCAAGACTTCTTAAAAGAGTGGACATCCCTTGCTCTTTCTGGAAGTGGTGAGAGGGGTATCTTTAATAGAGGGGGATTGTTACAACAACTTCCTCAGAGAAGAATAGACGCATTTGATGAGGGCAATCCTTCAGATTGGGGAACCAATCCTTGTGGGGAGATTACATTAAGATCAAAACAATTCTGTAATCTTACAAGTATCGTAATAAGGGAAGAAGACACAGTTGAAACAATGCTTGAGAATATCGAGCTTGCTTCGATGTTAGGAACCTTCCAAGCTACCCTTACTGACTTTCCGTACCTTTCAAAAGATTGGAAAGAAAACTGTGAAAAAGAAGCTTTACTTGGTGTTTCATTGACAGGATATTTTGATAACGCTTTAGCTAGAGAAGAAGCTAACTTAATTCTGATGAGAGACAAGGCTGTTGCGGTCAATAATGTTTACGCCCATAGATTTGGTATTAATGCCTCAACTTGTGTCACATGTATTAAACCATCAGGAAATTCTTCTCAACTTCTTGATACAGCATCTGGAATGCACCCAAGATACTCTCAATACTATATAAGAAGAGTCAGAGTTTCATCAACTGACCCAATCTATAAGATGATGAAAGATCAAGGTATTCCATGCAAACCCGAAGTTGGTCAAACTGAAGAGTCTGCTACAACCTGGGTACTTGAATTTGCAGTAAAAGCTCCGGAAGGCGCAATTGTAAAAGACGATGTTTCCGCAATTGAGATGCTTGAAGAATGGAAGAAGTTGAAAGTAAACTTCACCGAGCATAATCCTTCTGTCACAATTTATGTTGGAAACGATGAGTGGATTTCTGTTGCTAACTGGGTTTATGAGAATTGGGAAATTGTTGGAGGCTTATCGTTCTTACCGAGAGCTGACTTTGTTTATCAATTGGCACCTTATGAAGAAATCACTAAGGAACAATATGAAGCAATGGCCAGTCAAATCAGTGACATTGATTTCTCTAAATTAGTGGTTTACGAAAGCGAAGACCAAACTCAAGGTTCTAAAGAGTTAGCTTGTGCTGGAGGAAACTGCGAAGTTTAGTTCCTGGTATTTCTTGACTGAACAGTCATAGATTAGGTTGATGGGGTTTTGTGCGTTGCACAAAACCCCATCACTTTTAAGCCTTAAAGTTGTATAATTTCGATATGTTTAAAGACATCGACTCAATACCTAATTTTCCACAATTTGAAAGAGAAATCTCTGGTTACTGGGAACATATTGATCCAGTTAAGAAGCTAAAAGAATTAAGAAAATCATCTCCAGAATTTGTTTACTACGATGGACCAATAACAGCCAATGGAAGGCCTCACTATGGCCATGCTATTACTTGGACCATGAAAGATGTTATTCCTAGATTCCAATCCATGAAGGGTAACTATGTTTCCAGAAACATGGGCTGGGACTGCCAAGGTATTTTAGTCGAAGTTGAAATTGAAAAAGAGCTTGGGTTTAAACACAAAACAGAAATTGAAAATTACGGAATTGATAAATTTAATGAGTACTGTAAAACCAGTGTTCTTAAATTAAAAGATGTGATCACTGATTACGAAAAAAGATTTGGAAGATTTATAGACCACAGTGATGAATACTTCACTATGGATCCAAAATATATCGAAAGCATGTGGTGGTCAATTAAGGATCTTTACAATAAAGGACTAATCTACGAAGACTATAAAGTTGTGGCTTACTCAACAAGAGCAGGTACAACTCTTTCAACCCATGAAGTTAGAGACGGCGGCTATAAAGAGGCTGAGGACGATTTTGTAATTGCCAAATTTAAATTAACCGACCATGAAAATACTTATTTATTAGCTTATACAACAACACCCTGGACCTTACCTTCCAACCTACTTATAGGGGTTAAAAAAGAATCTAACTATTCTAAAGTTAAATTTAATAATGAATTCTATATTGTTGCTTCTGAACTAGTACCTTCTTTATTTACCGAAAATTTTGAAATTGTTGAGGAAATGAATGCGGAAAAATTAGTTAATAATACCTATGAACCAATTTTTCCTTATTTCTCCTCCAAATCAGAGGAAGGTGCTTTTAGGATTGTGTATGCCGAACACGCAACAACAACTGACGGAACCGGTTTAGTTCACCTTGCTCCCTATGGAGAAGAAGACTCAGAAATTTTAAAATCTGAAAAAATTAAATTATTTGATTATCTCGATGAAACTGCAAACTTTACTAAAGAAGTCCCTACTTACGAAGGACTGTTTTATAAACAAGCTAATCCAAAAATTTTAGAAGATTTAAATAATCAAAATAAGATTTTTAAGTCTGGCCGAATAATTCATAGAATGCCTATGTGTTATAGAACAGGTACTCCGTTAATTTATAAACCAATTAAGTCATGGTATTTAAATGTTGAAAAGTTAAAACCAAGACTGATTGAAGAGAATAATAAAATCAGATGGGTTCCAGATCATGTTAAAACAGGAAATTCTGGAGTCTGGATCGAAAATGCGCGTGACTGGTGTTTATCCCGAACCAGGTACTGGGGTACTCCGATGCCAATTTGGCAAAATGATAAAACTGGAGAATTAATTGTAGTAGGAAGTTTTTCCGAATTAGAGAAATTATCAGGTGTTGCAGTTACCGACCCACATAGACCTTATGTTGATGACATAACTTTTGAAGATACAGTTAATGGTGGAACCTATAGAAGAATAAAAGATATTCTTGATGTTTGGTATGACTCAGGTTCAGTTCCATTCGCCAAAGTTTTATACCCTAATAATCAAGAATTATTTGAAAAAAGATTTCCAGCTCAGTACATTTCTGAAGGAATGGATCAAACCCATTTATGGTTTTACACCATGCTAGTCTTAGGAGTTGCTTTATTCGACAAGAGTCCCTTTGAGAATGTAATTGTTACAGGAATGTTGCTTGATAAGAATTCAAAAAAATTATCTAAATCAAAAGGAAATTACCCTCCAATTGAAGAAGTGCTCGATAATTACGGTGCCGATATATTTAGATATGTAATTCTAACCTCCCCATTAGTTGAAGGTGAGTTTGCTAGATTCTATGAAGAGGTATTAAAAGATGCAAAGAAGGACTTCTTCCTAATTTACTGGAACACCTTAAAATTCTTTACAACTTACGCAAATATCCATAACTTCAAACCGGTTTTAAATTCAGATTCTACTGATGATCTTGATAAATGGATTCTTGCGAGACTAAAGCAAGTTAAGCTTTCAATCAATGATAATCTTTCAAATTACAAAGTTATGCCTGCTGCAAGAGAGTTCGCTCCTTTTGTTAGCGATCTTTCCACCTGGTATGTCAGAAGATCTAGAGACCGAATTAAAGATGGCGACATCAACTCATTGAATACTCTTTACTTCGTTCTTTGCGAACTTACTAAAGTGATGGCCCCATTCTTCCCGTTCTTATCAGAAAAAGCGTATCAAGTTCTAAATCTACAAAATATTTCAGGTCTTGATAGCGTTCATTTTGAGATTCTTGATTCTTCAAATCTAGGTCTTTCAGCCCTAGAGCTGGATATGATTGGTAACATGAAGAAGGATCGAGATTTAATTACCCAAGCTCTAGCCTTAAGGACTCAAGCCAAAGTTTCCCTTAGACAGGCTCTAAATGAAATTTGCTTGACTGAGAAAGTTACATTTGAAGAGATTTTTAAAGAAGAGTTAAACATTAAAAATATTTCTTATACTTTAAATAGTTACCAGACTGAAATCTCAAGTGAGGATAAAAAATTAACCTTAGACTTGCATTTAACCGAAGAACTACTAAACGAAGGAAAAGTAAGGGAATTTGTTCGAAAAATCCAAGATTTAAGAAAGAATTCAAAATTAAATGTTGAAGATAAGGTTGAAGTTTTTTATACTTCTGATGATTTAACTTCTGAACTAATTGAGCAAAATTTCGAGCTTCTGTCTAAGAAATTAAACGCTACTAAATTTATTCAAGATTCTGAAACTAAAGTTACTGCTCTAAAGTAACCTGATGCTTGAATTTCTAACTAATAAAATAAATTTCAAAATTCTAGCTCCTGCAACAATAATTTTTATTTTGGGCTTTATCTCAATTGTATCTACAACTCAGGGCTTAGCTGAAAACCATTTAACTTACTTTTTTATCGGTTTAGTTATTTTCTCAATTCTTCAATATATCGATATCCCTTTTTTTATAAAGTATTCTTTTTATTTTTATTTTTTGGTTGGTGGATTGCTCCTTCTTATTTTTGTAATTGGTCATACTGCGCTTGGAGCATCAAGATGGTTAAAGGTAGGTGAGCTATCTTTACAGCCTTCCGAGATGGCAAAAATTGCTGTTATCTTCATTATTACAAAACTTTTGATTGAAGATGTTCCTCTTAGGTTCTATAAACTTTCAATTACTAATAAATTTTTAAAAACTTTTATAATAATCCTGCCTTTAGTTTTCATGGTGTTGATTCAGCCTGACCTTGGTACTACAATTTCAATTTCTCTGATTTATATAGGAATAATCTTTATATCCAGCTTTAAAAAAATATGGTTTGTAGTTATTTTTGCTCTAGTGTCAATTGCTTCAACTCCGATCTACAACTCTCTGCAGGATTATCAAAAAGATAGAATTATAATTTTTATAAATCCGGAATCTGATCCATACGGGAGTGGGTATAACACCATTCAGGCTAGAATTGCAGTAGGTTCGGGTGGGTTACTTGGTAAAGGTTATAAACAAGGAACCCAAACCCAACTTAATTTTTTACCAATCTTTTGGACTGACTTTTTGGTGGCTACTTATGCCGAAGAATGGGGGTTGGTAGGATTACTATTTTTGATTACGACATATTTGTTTTTGATTTATGAAATCTATTCAGTTTTCATTAGAAGTTCAGATCCCGCTTATAAATACTTTAGTTTCAGTATCCTAGTATATTTTTCGACCCAGTTTTTGATAAATTTTGGAATGAACATTGGAGTTCTTCCTGTTACAGGTATTCCCATTCCTTTATTTTCGTATGGAGGTACATCTTTGGTATCTTCATTTATACTTTTAGGTATAATAAATAAGATTTCTGTAGATAAATCAAAAATTTAGTTATAATAAAATTATGTATTTTTTAATTAGTACCTATTCTAATTTCCTTACAATCTCGCTAAAGGAGAATGGGAAACTAACCGAAAAATCAATTCAACTTGACGCCACAGTTTTAAACGACTCTGAAATTAAAAATATTACTGAGTTTACAAAAATACTTTTCAATAATTTATACGATCTAAAAGGAGGTAACTATAAAAATATTCCTATTGTATTCTTGATGGATCCTTTAAAAAATCATTTTAGATTTATCAAGAGTCAAAAAGAGTTAAACTTTGATAATCAAACTTCCCAGATATTTACTGAACTTAAGATTGAAGGTAACGATTATTACTTTGGAGTTCATAAAATTTCTCCATTTGTAAGTCAATTTATTGCTACCAAGAAATCTGAAATTGATACTTATGTTAGTGTTGCCAACGAACTCGAATGCGACTTACTTGGTGTATTTTCATACTTGCCTATGATTGCAAGACATACAGCTCACAGTGGAAATCTAATTCTCATCACGTCTTACTTAGGTAACATAGTAATTGCTCTTTCAGAAATGGGTGGAATCTATTTTAATAATAAATACGGAAGTTTTAAGGATGTTGGAAGCGTAAAAGAGATGGTTGAAAATTTAAGAATCTTTAAATCATCAACGCAAAACAATAAGATTATTTCTTTCAATTTTGAAAATCCTGAAGCTTCAATCAAGTTAGGTATTGGGGAACTTCCAATTGAGAACGAGTTCGGGTACAAAAATCCGATTCACAATCTGGCTGACAAATCTTTAAATGAAGACTTTATAAACTCAAGTTATAACCTTGTTAATTGCTATTTTGAGAAAGCCAAGGAGCGAAAGAAACCCTCAAAAATAGTAGTTGGTTTTTTCACTGCTTTATTCATGGCTGGAGCTTGTACTTTTTGTTATGATAAGTTTGTCGATAATACTTTCTACTCAAATCTTTACGATAACGTTTTAGGTGAATCTGTTGCCTCAATCGATGAGCCAGTTCCTGCAGCACCAGCCCCTCTGCTAAACAGTTTACCCGAGGTTATCTCCATACCCCAAAGTTCTTCTCTCTCGACCTCAAATCTAGTTACCTCCCCGGCTGATGCTACCAAAACTGTTACTGACCCTTCTAAATCAATCGAAGATCCCCTAAAGACCCCACATTCAAATTCATCTGATTTTAAAAGAGAAACGTTTAAAGTATCAATTATCAACTCAACTGGGGTTACTGGCCTAGCGAAGAGAAATTCGGATATGTTAACAGTGATAGGTTATAAGAACGTTCAAACAGGTACCTCAAATGACCCAGTTGTTGGTACGATAGTAAAAATTAAGTCCTCGTTGTCTCAATACAAGGATCAAATATACAAGGATCTGTTAACTTTTAAAGGTATTAATATTCAGGAAACACTTCCCGAGACCTCCCCATTAGACATTGTAATTGTTCTCGGAAAGTAATTGAAAAATACGATATATTGTTGTAGTATTAGGACTTGAAGTATGAAACAAGCAATTATTAGCCTTTCTGGCAGACAATTCAATATTAAAGAGGGTTTAACATTCAAAATTGACTCTATTGAAAACTTCGATAACTTAAAAGTTCTAGCTTTCTCAGAAGGGGAAGGTTATGAGTTCGGAGCTCCTTATTTAGAAGATGTTTCTGTTTCTATTACTAAAATCGAAGATAGGCTTGATGATAAGCTAAGAGTTGATAGATTTAGAGCTAAATCAAGATATAGGAAGTCAAAAAGTCACAGACAACCTATCTCAATTGTAAAAATTGAATCTATAGTGAAGGGAAAATAAACAATGGCAAGTAAGAAAGCAGGAAGTTCGAAAGCAACACAAAAAGGAAACGTAATCGGAAAAAGATTAGGTGTTAAAACTTTCGGTGGGGAAGTTGTTAAACCTGGATCAATTATTGTAAGACAAAGAGGATTTAGATTTCACCCTGGTAAAAATACAATGTCTGGAAGAGATCATACAATCTTCTCAACTATTGAAGGAATCGTAACTTTTGTCAATTTCACAAGATCAAAAAAGAGAATTGACGTTATTCCTAATAATCAATCAATCTAAAAATTTAATACTACTTTTCCAAGAATTTGCTTCTTTAATATAGGTCCATAGTTTCTTGAATCTATACTTTCTGGAAGATTTATTCCAATTATATAAACCTCATTGTTGCCTAAAGTAATTTCTTTTCCCTCAACCTCAATTTTCTCGTTCGGAAAACCGATAATTTTTTTCACAACCTCTTCTTTTTCAATTCTAAAGAGTAAGATATCACCTCTGTTTATTTGAAATAGTTTATAGAGATTTGTGTCTACAACTGCATAACTTCCGTTTGGTAAGGTTGGAAGCATTGAATTTCCACTAATATAAACTAATTTATAATTACCTAAAATTACAAAGAAAAATAAAAAAGGGATAAATTTAATAATTTTTTTGAATTTAGACATTATCTAATTATATTGTAGTTATGTATATTAGAATAGATAAATGGAAGTTAAGAAAAGCCTATTTAGATCTATTGCCTCAAATACCCTATTTCAATTAGTTTCTAAAGTTATTACTATGACAATAACTTTTGGACTAACCTTCTTAATTTCTAGAGACTACGGTTCGTACGGTTACGGTTTGTTTACTATATTCCAATCTTTTCCAGCTGTTTTTTATATTATCTCTGACTTCGGCTTAAACGCTATTGGGGCCAGAGAGGTATCAAAAAATTTCAAAGAGATCAATAAAATTTTTAATAATATTTTAGCTATTAGAATTCTGATCTCAATGGTTTTAATTATTGTAACTATTCTTTTGAGTCTTTTGGTCTACCCTGATACTAATATTAGATTTGGTTTAGCACTGGGATCCTTTATAATCGTTTCTCAGGCCTTAGTCTCAACAACTAATATAATTTTTCAAGTTAAATTAAGATACGACCTAGCCTCGATTACCAATGTTATTTCATATCTATTTTTACTAGTAGTTTGTTTAGTTTTACTTAATTTTAAAGCCGATATTTCGATAATAAATTTAATGTACGTTTTAGCTTCATTTTTAACTTTTATTTTAAACGTCTATTTGCTTAGAAAATTTGATATTAGTTTAGATCTTAAATTCTCGAAAGAATACTTTAAGGATTTGCTGACTGCTTCTTGGCCTTTAGGTTTAATGTTTATCTTCTCTCAAATAAACTTTAAAGCGGACTCTATTCTTTTATCCGTTATGAACTTACCAAACCTTGGATTATCTAATATTCAGACTGTTGGCGTGTATGGCCTTCCTTATAAGGTGTTTGAAGTACTTCTGGTGCTGCCTACATTTATAATGAACTCTACATATCCAGTCTTACTTGATAGTTATAATCTAAATTTGACCCGATTTAAAAAGGAATTCAAAAAGTTACTTTTATATATGTTTATAATAGGCATAGCAGTTTCTTTTATAGGATATGTTTTTGTCGACAGGTTTTTGTCGTACGAGATCATAAATACGTACTTTTCAACAGATTTTGGATATTCAAAAGAATTACTTCTTATCCTAATTTCTGGAATTTCAGTCTTCTTTATTTCCCAACCTCTTTCTTGGTTTTTAGTGATCAGAGAGAAACAAAAAGTATTACCATTTATTTATTTAGTTTCTGCTATTTTTAATGTTGGTATGAACTACTTATTGATTCCATACTTTTCATTCTTTGCCAGTGCCTACCTAACTTTTATATCCGAAATTTTAATTTTGAGTATACTTTCAATTTACTGCTACAGATTTTGGCCAAAGAATGCTTAGAAATTTAATTGTAGTTGCTTTAAGTCTCTTTACGCTTGCAAACCTGACCTCAATTTCCAGAGTTGGCGGGTATAATTTCTACTTATATGATTTCTATTTACTTATCTTAAACCTAGCAGTTTTTGTTTGGTGCTTGAAAAAAGGGATACTCAGAATCAATTTGAACCTTATTTTGTTAGTTTTGTTTCTTGTCTGGAGTACAGTTGTGACTTTATCGAATGTTATTTTTTATGATTTTAATGATCAGTTTTTGGTTTTGAGTTACCTTTTCAGGTTTGGAAATTACTCTTTTTTCGGATTTTTGATTTACTCACTTTTGAAATCAAAAATCCTTTCAACTTACGATTTTCAACATATTCTTAGGGTTAATTTCTACTTATTAGTTATTTTAAATGTTCTGCAGTATTTTATATTTAGAGATATCTCAAGTTTATCGATCTATGGCTTTGACCCGCATCAAACGAGACTTACCGGAACTTTTCTTGATCCAAATTACATGGGAATCTATTTAATCTTATATTTTATAATTTCTGAAAATTTTCTTAAGTCTAGATTCATAAGTTACTCAAGTTTTTTGATGTTGCTTCTAACAGAGTCAAGAAGTGCCTTTCTAACATTTTTAATTGCAATTGTTTTTCTCATTTTTAAAAGTCCCAAGTATTTTATTTATTTAGCTCTTATTATTTCATTCTCTTTTGGAACCTCCTTTGTTAATCGTATTGAGTTGTCAAAAGCTTCCAATGATTCATCTAATCTAAGAATTGAATCATGGAAAAATGCAGTGCAGTTATATAGTTTTAGTCCAGAATTTGGGGTTGGGTTTAATAATTATCGAAATATGGCAAAATATTTTAATTTATCTACGCCCGAAATGTATTATGCTAATTCTAGCAATTCTTCAGACTCAAGCTTGCTTTCAATTTTAGTAATGGGTGGGGGACTAGGGTTATTTTTATTCGTAAGTTACCTTTTTTCTTTTGGATATAAGGTCTTTGAAAATTTAATATTTTTAGGAGTTATTCTATTTAATTCCCTGTTTATTAACAGCTTATTTTTTCCAAGTGTTTGCGTATTGGTAATTTTGATTTTAAATTTTAATCTAGCAAATAAAAATTAACCTTTTTTGTAGGTTATATTGTAGAAGTATTTGTTTTCGTTTCCAGCTTTATCTATTAGCTTAACTTCAACAGAAATTTCACCTTCGGTAACTCCCAGTAAATATTCAAATTTATTAGCATCCTTTTTGAAGACTTTTTTACCATTAATTTCAATCTCAGAGTATTCGTTGGTTTCTCCAGTGATGGTGACTGTTTTATTTAAATTGGTAATAGTTTGACCATTTGAAAGGTTGATGGTTTTGATTTCAGGTTTTTTATCATCAAAATCTAAGTTGTATTCTTTTGATTTAGGGGACTCGATTCCTTCTGAGTTTTTAGCAATTAAGTAAATTTTATTTTTGCCTTTAATGATTGATACATTCTCAAATTTAAATTTCCCATCAGTTTCAGCTGTAACTTTACCGTAGGATGAATCATTTAAGAATAATTCAACCGAAGCATTTCCTGAGGATACGCCTTGAAATGTTATTGAATCTTTATTTGTTAATTCTTGAAAATTAGACAGAGAAGGGGAGTTAACTCTAGTTTGAACCGAGATTTGTTTTGTGGTCCCTATTAATTTAGCAATATTTTCGGCTACAAATGGTGCAATATAAAACAATGATGCATAAAGAAATACACAAAGAAGTAATAGTTTAACTATGTTTTGGGTAAATTTTTGTTTATGTTCCATAAATTTATTTTATCACTAAAGTATAATTTCAGTTCCGGGATAGATAAGACCTTCATCTCCATTTTGAAATTTAAAGGTTTTCCCCGGATTATTCTTAATGATTTCGGTATATTTAAAACCCGAGCCATATTGTTTTTCGGCCAAATCCCAAAGGGTGTCTCCTGTTTTGACTACGTAGTAATTAACCTCAATTTTTTTAGGGCTTTCTATATCTCTAATTGTTGAGGCGGAAGAAGTGTTATTTTTAATGAGTTCCTGGTATTTGTGTTTTTGATTGAGATAAACAGCTAGATTAATTATTGTGAATCCAATTAAAAAATAGAACCAATTAGTTCTAATAAACTTTAAAGCTCTATCTAAATTAGGAAATTTATTTGCAATCATTTTGGTGTGGAGCAAGATTTTATTATGGCGGAACCGGCGGGACTCGAACCCGTGACCTCTTCCGTGACAGGGAAGCGCTCTAACCAACTGAGCTACGGCTCCACACACATTGGTATTATAACTAATTTTCACATTATTTCAAATAAATAAGCAGAAATCTAAGAATTAAGGCGGACAAGATTTTGGTAAATCTTGTCCGCCTCAGTATTACTTAATGAGTCTTATGGGACTCAAAAAGTGCTTGCCATTCCGGATGATAATCCGACTATAGGCCCTTTCTTTCTCGATGAGGATCTGGACTTCCTCGGGTGTGTACCCGAAGATCCCCCCCATTGCCTCAAAAGAAATTCGCCCTTTCGTAAACATGGTTTGAAAAACCATTTTGAAAACGGTGTTCAAAGTTCCCGAAAAGTACTCCTTATTGTGGATATAACCACTGATTCCAGTCACCCGGTCATCAAACTTCTCGAGTACCATTTTGTACTCGTTTCCGATTTGGAAAGTGTGCTTCATATTCTCTCCTTAAGAAAAATTCCTAATATACATTTTACTATATTTTGTTTAGTTTATCAATATTATGGGTTATATTTGAAAATGATTTAGATATGAAAAATCCTCCATGCTCGCTAACATGGAGGATTCAAAACTTTTATTTGATGTCGTCGCTGACGCCTTCGCGCCAAATTGTGCTGACATCGCCGCCCATTTGGGTTTCGAAGAATCCTCTTAGGAGTTCCTCATCCCAAAGATTTTCATTTGGAGTGAATTGACTTGCCAACTTTGGTCCTTTATCGTCAATGACGACAAAGGTATACATTTTGGCTTTCGCCTCGACATATATTTTCGAGCCTTCTTGGACTGAAATCGATACACCGCTTTCGCGGGGTATGATAACCCCAAACTGGCCAGCGCTCCCGTCGTGACTAAAACCCTTTCGGGTTAAGTCAATGACGAGCACGCACCCAGTGCGCATGTCGACGGATTTCCAGGCCTGAGTACATCCGTACTCTACGGCCTTAAATGCTTTATTTTGCGCCTTGGACCAATAGCTATCGGTCGACTTTGCAACCACCACTTGCGTGATAGGCTCCGACTTTTGGACCTCAACCACTTGCGTGGCGGGCTGGCCAACCTGGGCGACACCGTATGCCATTGTGATGGCGGCGGTGATGACGGCCGTTAATACGACCATTAGAAAGTTTTTCACGACTGACTCCTTAATATGGTGATTTTGAATTCAAAACCACCGAAAAAAAATCATCTATATAAACAGCAGAGGTAGCGATTTCCCGTTACAGGAACCTCTATTGACTCTTATATTATACGATAAATTCAACATCCTGTCAACACTATGGGGTATAAAAAATAGGGATGGTATAAAAGAATAGGCCCCAGAAACTTGCGTGTCTGGGGCCGTTGGTTAGCGAAGGTTTTCAGGAATCTCAGGCCGAATATGGTGTTGCCACCATTCCGCCCCGTCGTAAACCTTCCGAGTGGCCCAACTGCCGTCTTGGAACCAAATGGTTCCAAAAAGGTGTTGGGTTCCGTACCCGGCGTCGTATTGGAAATCCAGGCTTTGGCAGAATGCCTTCCAGTTGTCGCCGAGGCGATACTGGTAATCAACCTCAACTTGAGAGTTGGGCTTGAAAGACACCTGGGCTGCGAGTACCTCATTACGATTTACGAACTCGGTGATTTCCGCCGTAGCGTTCCTCATTTCTTACTCCTTCGTATTCCTGAGAATAAATCTAGCAAGTCTGCTATTTTTTTCAGGATTGGACATATTTTACAGTAATTTCTATCGTTGTCAACACTATAGGGTATGGTTGTAGGTATTTTATTAAAGTATTTATAAGTGAAATAGGGGGAATGATAAAAGTATTATAAAAAGTTGTGGCCCCAGACGCTTGCGCGCTGGGGCCTATTACGAGTTTTAAAGGCAACTCTGTTTAGCCTGGTTGGATTAGGAGGATACCAGAACCTCAACAAGATCTTTGTTGAAGAAGTGGATCCCAAGGTCCACCCCCTTTGAATAGACATTGGCGACTTGTATACTTTTATCCAAGCTTTTGGCCTGGTAGTATGAAGTCCCATTGGGGAAAGAAAAGTATTCCACGTACACAAACGGGAGCCAACACTCTTTTGCGTGAATTACCCCGCCCCACTCCTTTTGGGAGCGGAAGACAAACCCCTTTCCGTTTTGGAAATCCTCAGTCAGCCGGGCTTTCCGCAGCTCCGTCTTCTCGCGCTCCACAGCTTGCAAAGATGAGGCTTTCGCCTCGGCTTCAACAACGGCTTGAGCGTCTTGGGCGGCTTGAGCCGCTACGATTTGTGCACGTTGTTGCGTGCGTTGAGCGCGCTGTTCCAAACAATTCCCTTTGCGACGACCCATTTCGGGCCTCCTCTTCTTAATATACCCAGTCGGTTACTCTTTCGAGTTCCTTGTGGGACTATCTATATATTACCCCAATTCTCTCTTTTTGTCAACACTATAGGGTACAATTTATCAAAATACTTAAAATATGCTAAATTCTATCCAATGACTATTCACAAATATTCGAACAAAGAAATTACTCAGAAATTAAAAGAGGTTGTTGCAGCAATGGAGGTAAAAGGGGACTCGTTTTTTAAAATAAGAGCCTATCATACC
>CAMDGN010000010.1 GCA_945897985.1 candidate division WWE3 bacterium
GATTCTACTGCCAAGTTAATTAACAATATTCATTTTATTGTTAAATCGCAAGAGGATACTATCTACATTGTTGGAATGCGTGGTGGCTCTAGGATTTTTGACCTTAAAATTGATTTTAAGGACTTTAATTGGGAGATGAACTACATTCCTCGTGAGGGGATTACTTTTACTAAGGAGCACTTTGTGTTTCTGGAGAGGTCGATTCAGAAGGAGTGTCTATATAGAAATGTTCATTTTTCTATAGTCGATATCCTGTATGAACTCATGCGAATGAGTATTGAGGCTGGTAAGCAGATCCAGCAGATTGGTAAGCCTCTCTTTTTTGTCTAATCCATTTATGAAGGGCAGGGGAAATTTATTTTTTCTCTGCCTTTTTCTATTTGACACCTCAATTAAAATAACCTATAATATCTAACGGAATCGAGTGTTAAGGAGATTGATATGGTTAGGTCCAAGAACGATCTGCGAAGGTTTCGCAGCTGGATACGTAAGGTTTCTAAGGATGCCAAAGAAAGAGGAGCAGTCATCCTCCAATCGGAGGATGGGCTTACCTCAAGCCATCCTGACGGTACGCTAGTGCTGATGCACTATCTTCCTAAGGGGCGCTCTGCCGGGCAGAGAAAACGTAATCGCGACCAGAAAAAGATTACGTTGATTCACAATTCCCTGGATCGAATCGAGGCTCGAATTGATCAGGCCCTAAAAATATTAGGGAATTGGGGATAGTTATTTGCACGGTAATGTTTAGTAGCAATACAAAACTTACCGTGCTTTTCTTATATTCACTGTAAATTTAGAATTAAAAATATATAATACATAGGTTATGTCACTTAAAATCGGTATCGTTGGGTTTCCTAACGTTGGAAAATCTACATTATTTAATGCCCTTCTTAAAAAGCAGGTAGCTTTAGCTGCTAACTACCCTTTTGCCACAATTGAACCTAACGTTGGAATTGTTGAAGTTCCTGACGAGAGATTGAATGTTCTAGCTAAAATAATTAATAAGGAATATTACAACGCTAATTCAACTAGAGAAGTTCCTGAAAGAATTCTTCCAGCAGCAATTGAATTTGTAGATATCGCAGGTTTAGTAAAAGGAGCTGCTTCAGGTCAAGGATTGGGGAATAAATTTTTAGCCCACATTAGGGAGGTTGATGCCATCGCTCATGTTTTGCGAGATTTCACCGACCCTAATGTCGTGCGAGAAGGAAGTACCGATCCTTTGTCGGATAGAGAAATTATTGAGATGGAGCTGGCGTTAGCAGACTTGGACATTATTGCTAAAAGAATCGAGAGAGTTAAAAACGATCTTAAAAAAGGTAATAATTCCGACCTACAAGAAGAATTAAATTTACTTGAAATTATTTATAAAAGATTAGAGGTAGGAAATAACAAAGAAGGGATTACTGAAAAAGAAATAGAGTTAGCTCGAAAATTCTCACTATTATTTTACAAACCAAAAATTTCAGTGTTCAACATTGATGAAAGTCAAATTGTGACACACGAAGACAAAGACGACGGCAACATCTACTTATGCGCTCAATTAGAAAGTGAACTAGCTCAATTAGACACTGAATCTGCAACTGAATATATGAAGGAAGTTGGAATCAAAGAATCTGGATTAAATAAACTTATTAAAAAGGGTTACAATCTACTTGGACTGCAAACTTACTTTACAGCTGGCCCTAAAGAAATCAGAGCCTGGACTATTAAGAAGGGAACCAAAGCTCCTCAAGCTGCTGGAGTTATTCACACTGATTTCGAGAAGGGTTTTATTTCGGCGGATGTTATTTCCTGCGAAGAGTTAGATAAGACTGGAAGCTACAAAAATGCCAAAAGTGCTGGGGTTTTACGAAACGAAGGTAAGGCCTACGAAATGAAAGACGGGGATGTGGTTGAATTTAAATTTAACGTTTAAATCAGGCAAATTCTAGTAAAAATAGATATTACAACTTGATATATTTTTGATATTATTGTAATATTCACGGATAAATATGAAGAATTACGAACTAATGACAATATCTAAAAAAGCACTTGGAGAAGAAGGTTTCGAAACCGTTTCAGGTTTAGTAAAAGAGGCTATCTCTAAAGTAGGTGGTGAAGTAACAAATTCAACCCCATGGGGAAGAAGAAAATTTGCTTACAAGATTGATAAGGAAACAGAAGGTTTCTATGAAGTTATCGACGCTGACTTACCTGCATCTAAAGTTGATGCTTTGAATACTAGACTTTCATTAATTGAAGGTTTACAAAGATATTTAATTTCTGCTAAAGATAGCAAGTAAGAGAAGGAGAGACCTAGATGTCAAAATCTTTAAATAAAGTTCAGTTAATTGGAAATTTAACCAGATCTCCTGAGTTAAAATTTACACCGGCTGGAGCAGCATACTGTAACTTTGGTATTGCAACTAATAGAGAGTGGAAAGTTGATGGTGAAAATAAGCAACAAACTGATTTTCACAATATTGTAGCTTGGCAAAAACTTGCAGAAATCTGCGCTCAACTTTTGAAAAAAGGAACTAAAGTGTACGTTGAAGGTCGAATCCAAAATAGAGAATGGGATGGTCAAGACGGACAAAAAGTTAGGAGAACTGAAATTGTTATCGAAGATATGATTATTGTAGATAGCAAAAGAGATAGCTCAACTTCAAACACTCCTGGGGAATCTGAAGTTTACGAAGAGAAAAATGCAGTAGAGGAGATCAATACAGACGATTTACCTTTCTAAGAATTGAATAAAATATGAAAAATATAGAAAAAACAAAACCAAAAACAACAACAAGAACAACAACTGTTACTGTTAAAAAAGACCACTTTGCAACAACCAAAACTATTCCTAATTATAAGGATGTTTTAGTTTTAAGAAGATTTTTAACTGATAAATTTAAGGTCCAACCTGTATCAAGAACTGGCCTTTCAGCTAAAAACCAAAGAGGTCTAACTAGAGAAATTAAAAAAGCTAGATACATGGGATTGTTACCTTACACAGATTTACATTCTCAATTATAATCTTTATCCTTTTTTTGATATTATAAAGTAGTGAATATTCTATCTATATTTATTGCATCAACAAAAGTTTACCTTACCCTAAGTTCCAAACAGATATCTAAAACATACGATTTTTCTTTTTACCCTTCCTTCCAAAACGCTAATGACTTAGAATTTCTAATTACTAAATTTTTGGAGTCAATCTCACTTTCGCTAGAAGAAGTTAATATTCTTCCGATAACAACAATTCATAATCTTAAAATTTTTACTAAAGCTCCAAGATTTATCTCTGAAGAGTTAGAAACATTCGAAGATTTTACTTATATTTATTTTGATAACCTTACTTTTTATTCAAAACAAAACATTTCAGCTACCTCATTTGGCTTGTCACGAAGATCTGATAATTTCATTTCTAATCGCTCTGTATACGCTTCAGGGGATTTTACAGGGGATGTTGAGGAATTAGTTTATCTTTCAAAATCAATTACTCAAAATTTAAAATCTCCTCATAGGAAGGTAGTAATTGGAGGGGATTACTTTTCGAGTCCTGAGATTCCTAATGAATATAAAATGAATCTATTATCTGAAATCCTCAGTTCAGGATTTTATGAAATATTTTTTGATCTTAAAAATGAATTTCCAAACTATTTGAATTTAAAAAATTCCACCTCGTTAGAATTTAAGCTTCCTGAGTTTGAGAAGTTTATTTACCTGATTTCATCTGAAAGAGACATCCAGCTTTTATTTAAAAAAGAAGGTATTTTAAAATATCTAGAAATGGTTAAAGAAGAAACATACTTTCTTCATTTTAATGAACTTGAGAGCATTCAACTCGACTTCAAAGGTAAGGAAATCTCCAAAGGAAGTCTTACTTTAGATCCAGAATTTGCTGGAGTTTTTATTGATAGAAGAACTTTTGCAAATAAGAAAGAAAACTTTGGGGTGGAGAGTTTTAGAAAAGTATTAAATTCAATTGATAAAAATAATGATTATTCCAGTTTATAAAAATATTTCATTTCAGGATGAATTTTATATTGAAAGATCACTACCAAATAAAGGTAAAATCTTGGTTAATGAGGGGGATAGTGTTTCATCCTATACGAAAATTGGATATTCAAAAAATATAAATCGTGAACTTATAATTCCCAGTAACTTTAAAATCAATAATAAATTAATTGGCAATAACAGTATTAAATCGGGGGATTTGGTAGCTTACTTAGGTAATAGCTACATCTTCGCGCCATTTGATGGTTATATTGAAACTAGTGGTAAATCTAGAGCTTTAGTTAAATATCAAGAAGATTATTGGAATCTTTCGGGTGTGACCGGAAAGATTCATAAAGTTGTTCCTTCAAGATCCTGTTTAATTAAAACTTCAGGATACCTAATTAAGTTTTTTGAAGTTTCTAAGCCTGAGGTTGAAGGAGAGTTAGTAATTCTACCTAACCCATCTGAATTAATTGAAAATGATTTCATGGATAGGTATATAAAGGATGGTCTAGGTAAAATTGTTTATACCGGAGATTATTTAAGAAAATCAATGTTACAAAAAGCAATGGATATTGGGTGTGAGGGTGTTATTGCAGGTAGTTGCGATCGTGAAACCTTACTTTGGGCTAAAGAGAATAATTTTTTTGTAGGATTACTATCTGGTTTTGGAAGAATTCCAACCGTAAATAAGTTATTTAACCTGATTAAAAACTTTGATTCTAAATATATGTTGGTTCGAGAGGATAGTTCCACCATGTTTGTTTCAAGCACTGAAAAAAAGAATTTTCTACAAAGACCCTTTGAGACAGTTAAAGAGGGGTTAAGTGTAATTTGTTTAACTTATCCTTATTTTGGTTGGGAAGGTGTAGTATCCTCAGTTGCAAGTGATAAAGTTAGTGTTAAAATATTGAAGAATAACGAGGTAGTTAAAACAAGTTACTCAAATTTAATTGCCCTTCCTTAAAATATGACAAGATTTCAAAAATTTGAATACATCACAATCGTAGTTGCAGTTGCTCTCATTTCTTTCTTCGGTGGTCACTACATGGGAAAAATGGGGTTTGATTACGAATTAAAAAATAATCCACCAAAAGTCGAATTTTTAAATAAAAGACCTTCGGACCAATCTGTTGATTTCAATCAGTTTTGGGAAGTTTACACCACTTTAAATAACAAATATCTTCAAACACCTATCGACGGTAAGAAATTAATGAACGGGGCTATTAAAGGTATGGTCGCTGCAGCAGGGGATCCATTCACTTCTTACTTCGATCCCGTTGATAGTAAAGAATTTGGCAATTCCTTAAACGGAGTATACGAAGGTATCGGCGCTGAGTTAGGTTATGACAAGGATAACCAATTGATGATTATTTCACCAATTGACGGAAGCCCCGCAAAAGAGGGGGGTATTTTACCTGGGGATAAGGTAGTTAAAATTAATGGCAATTCTACAGTTGGAATGACACTCGGGGATGCTGTTAATAAGATTAGAGGTGCTGGAGGCACAACTGTAAAGTTAACTTTATATAGAGGTGGTAAAGAGCCTTTTGATTTAGAATTAACCAGAAGAAAAATCACTTTAAATTCCGTAACTTGGAAAGATTTGGGGCAAGGGACTGCTTACTTTAGGGTTTCAAAATTTGGTTCCGAAACCAATTCTCAATGGGATATTGCTGCTAAAGAGGCTAACACTAAGATGAAAGAGTTCGATTCTGTAATCATTGACGTTAGAGGCAACCCTGGAGGTTTACTAACTTCTGCGGCTTATATCTCAGGTGAGTTTTTTGAGAATAAACCTGTAATCTGGTTTGAAGATAAATTTGGAAATCAAGAGTCTCTTGATACTAAGAGAAGGGGAATGTTCCCAAATCAAAATGTAATTGTTTTAATTGATGAGGGAAGTGCTTCAGCTTCTGAAATTTTAGCTGGAGCTTTAAAGATTAATAAAAACGCAATTTTAGTGGGCAAGAAGTCCTTTGGTAAAGGCTCCATTCAAGAGCCGGTTGACTTCAAAGATGGGGGATCTCTTCATGTAACTGTTCAAAAATGGTTACTTCCTGATAAATCTTGGATTCATCAAAAAGGGTTAAATCCAGATTTTGAGGTAACTTTTGATACTGAGAACTATAAAACTAATCAAATTGATACTCAACTTGAGAAAGCAAAAGAAATTGCCAATTCTAAGATGTAAGTATGGCATCAAAATCTCAAAAAATTCTTAAAATATCTGTTATCGGATTAGTTTTAATATTTTTATTTTCTATTTTTGGGGTATTTTTTCTGGTAAAAAACTCCTTAACCAAAGGAGTAGGGGACGTACTCTCCAATTTTTCTCCGGAAGAACCCACTTCCGATCAATCTACTTTATCGCAACCAAAATCTACAACATTGGAGATTGATGAGGCGGTGTCGCGAGTTGGCGATGCTGTTGTTGCAATTGATTTAAAGGAAAACCATGAAAAAGGTAATCGAAAATCAGTTGGATCGGGGATTGTGCTTGATCCTGGAGGATTAATACTTACAAACATTAATGTGATTTCGAGTTTAGGTTCTAAGTATGTTGTTGTATTGCAAAATTCAAACACATTTCCTGTATTAGAGACCAAAAAAGATTTAGAGACTGGATTAGTTTTCTTAAAGATTCAAGCGCAGGATTTAAAAGTATTTGAATTATCAAATCAGGATGAAGCTAAGCTTGGTCAAAAAATAATCGGTATCGATAACTCGCTTGGCTTAAGTAATAGTATTTCAACAGGTATCATCTCGGGTATTAAGAAGGACATAAAATCTAACACCATTCAGGTATCAAATTTAATTCAAACCGACCTTAAAACAAGTCAAGGAAGCTTAGGAGGCCCTGTTATTGACTATAAGGGGCATTTGTTAGGGATTTTATTTAGGCCTACAGCAGAGAGCCTAGAGATGGTAATCCCAAATGAAGAGATTAAAAAAGCATTAGGAAGATACTTAGCTAAATCGACGCAAACAGAGGGCACTGCATTTCTTGGAATAGGTTATCACTTCAAAAATTTAAAAGATTACTTAAATAAAGGTGAGCCGATTGGTCCGGTTATAGATGGGATTGTAAAAGATTCACCGGCTTCTGAATCTGGAATGGAGGTTGGGGATATTATAGTAAATATAGATGGGAAAGAATTTGGAGATGAGGAGGAGTTAACTCAGTTTATAAAAAACCAAAAACCTGGGAATAAAGTAGAAATTAAGATTTTTAGAAAAGGAAATTTAATCGATGTTTCTGTAATATTTGGTCAGAAAAATTAGTCTTGAGCTTCAAAAACAGCATTAGGGTCTATATTTTTACATTCTTCTAGGATTTTATCGATCTCACCGTTCATAACAATGACAACATTTCCGAAGTTTCTTCCAATTCTATGGTCTGTAATTCTGTCTTGGGGGTAATTATAGGTTCTGATTTTTTCAGATCTGTCAGCAGAATCGACTTGGTTAAGTCTAAGATCTGTAATAGCTTTAACTCTCTGTTCCTTCATTAAATTATATAGTCTTGATCTAAGGTAGCCTAAAGCCTTATCTCTATTTTTACCCTGAGTTCTTTCTTCTTGGCAATCGACTATCAGTCCTGTTGGTTTGTGAGTCAATCTAACAGCGGTTGAAACTTTATTAACGTTTTGTCCACCGCTTCCGCTCGACCTGTGAAATTCCCAAGTTAGATCATCTGGATGTAATTCAATTTCGACATTCTTAACTTCCGGAAGAACCACAACTGTTGCTGTAGACGTATGAATTCGGCCAGCACTTTCAGTTTTAGGGACTCTTTGAACTCGATGGACCCCTGATTCATTTTTAAATAAATCGTAAACCCCAATACCTTTAACCTCGAATATAACTGTTTTAACTCCTCCAGCATTGTCTTCGGAATAATACTCTTCAGTTGTTTTAAGTCTCTTTTTTTCGCAGTATCTTTGGTACATTCGGTAAAGATCAAAAGCGAATAGAGCCGCCTCAGAGCCTCCAGTTCCGGCCCTAATCTCTATAATTGCGATATTAGGATTTATCTCAACAGAAGACGAATCTTGTTTAGTTGAGCCTGAGTTTTGGATATCTTCGATTGATTGTTTAAGTGTTTCTTTGGATTTTTCTAGCCCATCCATCTCGTTTTCAATGTCAGATTTTAGTTCCGCCATTTCTGGGTTATTTAACAGGTCTTGATTTTCTTTGATTTTAACGTCAATTTTGGCGATCTCATCGCCTAAAATTCTTATAGTTTCATCCATATGTTTATTTAATTAGTTGATGTTTGATTAAAAATATCTTTAAGAGTAGGTTTATATTGTGTTTCAGTTGGTAAAGATTTTTCAGACTTTTTAGATGCAGCATTTGCTTGAGCTAAATCTCTCTTTCTATTGAATTTGTCGATTCTTCCTTCTGTGTCAATAAATCTTTCTTGACCAGTATAGAATGGGTGACAGTTAGAGCAAATTTCTACCACTAACTTATTAAGAGTAGTGTGGGTTTCGAATTTGTAACCACACGCACAATTAACAGTAATAGTATTTAATTTTGGGTGAATCCCTTTCTTCATAGTTGATAATATATCATTATTTTATTAGATAATCAATTATTTTTGCCTGATTTCGAGCTTTTCGGCGATAAATAAACCTACTAAAATCACTGCTATACCCGCAAAAGAGTAATAAGAGGGCATTTCTCCTAAAATAAAGAAGGCTGCCGGAAGTGCGAATAGGGGTGAAATATATGAAAAAATAGAAACCTCGGTTATTTGGAGTTTCGATTGGGCTTTAACAAACAGGTAATAGGCAACAATAGATGAGAATATAGCCATATACCCAATAGCTCCCCAGTTATAAACATCTAAGCTTGCAACTTGGTTAAAATATTTACTCAAGTCAAAAAAGGCTAAAGGAATAAAAGTTAGAAATCCGATATAGAAAGAAATCACGCTAAAATCAAAAATATTGTAGGATTTCTTGTGTAGATTAACTTTAAAATATTTGAATACTTTAATTAAGAAAACTGAATTTTTTCCAAATAAGAATTTGGTATAGACACCCCAAAATGTAAAAATTACTTGGTAGAGAAGGATGCAAAGATTTCCGAAAATTCTATCGTTAGCACTAATTGTGGAGTGATTTGAAAATGCAGGTTCCACAATAACAAGTAAAGTACCAAACGAGGCAATCGCGATTCCTATTTCTTTATAAATATTTAATTTCTCCTTGTAGAAATAGTGACCTGCAGCAATGCTAATTAGCGGTGCTGAAAGGGAGATTATGATGGAATCTACAGCTGAGGTATAGTTCATACCAACAAAAAATAAAATTAATGATGTTTGACCAGTCAATCCAAAAATAAGTAAATTCATTTTGTCGTAACTTGAGTAATTATTTTTCTTTAGAATTTTTAGAAGCAACGGTAGGCAGACAATTGCGATAATTAAAAATCTAATAAATAAAAATGGAAATGGATCAAGATTTCCTAATACATATTTGATTAAAGAGGGAGCTACTGACCATAAGATGGTTGCAGCAAGAAGGATTCCGTAATTATTTAGGTTCTTCATTTGGCAGTTGGTTTAAAAATTCAATTAATTGGTGGATAGACAGCAGTTCCTGTTTTCCAGTAAGCATGTTTTTGATAGTAATTTTTTTATCTCTGATCTCATCCGAACCCATTATTATCGCAAAATCATAACCTTTATGTGAAATATAATCGAGTCCCGCTGAAGTGCTTTTTGGTTCAAGAATAGTATCAAGAAAAATATTAGGCACCAAGTTTCTTATCTCATTGGCAGTGATGAAGACTTGTTCAAGAAGAACTTTATTTTCCTCTAAATTTTCATGATTTTTAATAGCAAATACCCCAATCTGTTTTTTATTTAAAATATCTTTGGTACTTGGAATTAGATTCCAGTTTTCAAGAAAAATTCTAAAGGTTTCATTACCAACAGCAAAACCGATTGCTGGGAAGTTTTGCTGACCGAAAATGTTTGCAAGTCCGTTGTATCTTCCGCCTCCAAATAAAGATCTAAGATTATCTGGATTATTATCAAAAACTTCGAAAACTAAACCATCATAATAGTCAAAACCCCTAACTAATGAGGGTTTGAAAACTATATTTGATTCGATGTGCAGATTTTTCAAAATTTTGATCAGTTCAGCTAATTCCTTAAAACCTATGTTTTCTCGTAAATTTGGAAATACATTTTCAAGTTCTTGTGAATTTAAGCTTAGAAACTTTTGGATTTTTGTAGCCTCTTCCTCAGATACTGTTTTTTCTAACTCTAATTTAAAGCTGGGAGGGGATAGTTTTTCAAATTTATCGATAGTTCGTATAACTTGGATTTTTTTCTCTGATGAGATTTGTAGTTCTGTTAAAAAACCATCAATTAATGCTCTGTGATTGATGTAGATTTTAAAAGAGTCTTTAGGGGCCTTGAACTCTTTCATGATATCTAAAGATAGAGTGATAATTTCAAGATCTGAGTAGATTGAGCTGTCTCCAAAAATATCTGCATTGATTTGCCAAAATTCTCGATTTCTTCCTTTTTGAGGCCGTTCATTTCGATAAAAAGATCCAATAGAGAAGTATTTGATTGGCTTTGGGAGTTCTTTGTATTTACCAGCCACGATTCTAGTGACCGAAGGAGTCATTTCCGGTCTTAGACAGATATTTCTGTCTCCTAAATCTTGGAATGCAAATAATTCTTTTTTTCCAACATCCTCACCTGACTTAGCCTCATAGATTTCTGCAGGTTCAATTACTGGTGTTTGGTATTCCTCGAATCCGTGAGATAGAGCGGCTTTCTTCCATTTATCTAAAATAAAGTTTTGAATTGCTTGATCTTTTGGATAAAAGTCTTTCGTTCCTTTGTAAGGGCTGGTTGAAATCATAAGTTAAATTAATTATATAAAATTTATATCTTTTTGGTAATATATCAAATATGGAATTAACATATATTGGACATTCATGTTTTCTCATCAAAGGTAAAAAGTTATCAATAGTAATTGATCCCTATAATCCTGATTTAACTGGTTTTAAAATGCCGAAACAGAGTTGTAAGCTTCTTTTAAACACCCACAATCACGAAGATCATTCTTTTAACCAACAGGTTAATCATGAAGTATTAATTAACACTCCTGGAGAATATGAAGTTGATGATGTTTACATTACAGGTATTCAAACAGCTCACGACGATAAGGACGGCGCTGAAAGAGGTCAAAATATTGTTTTCTCAATTGATATTGATGGAATTAGTATCGTTCATTTAGGTGATTTAGGGCATGAGTTAAATGAAAAGGTTGTAGCTAAGCTAGGTTCCGTCGACATCTTGCTAATTCCTGTGGGTGGGGAGTTTACAATCGACTCCTTTAAAGCTTCAAAGATTATTTCAGCATTAGAGCCCAAGATTGTTATCCCAATGCACTATAAATCAGAAGATTCAAAGCTTAAAGAACTAGCTGATGTTAACGTTTTCCTTCACGAGATGGGGGAAAAGAACCCTGAAAAAATGGATTCCTTAAAAATACAATCCGCACCAAGCAACGAAGATTTAAAAATAATTTTACTAAACTCAAACCATTAAATTAGGAAAGGGGAAAATGGCCACAAATAAAAGCAACTTGAGATTACCGCCTCAGGATATTGACGCTGAAAAATCCGTTTTAGGCTCAATCCTAATGGATAAAAACTGTATCATTAACATTGTTGATTTCTTACGAGCGGAGCATTTTTACAAAACTTCTCATCAACATATTTTTTCAGCCATTATGTCTCTTTATGATAGAAGAGATCCGATTGATATTATCTCACTCCAAAATGAACTAAATAAAGTTGGAAGGCTTGAGGAAATTGGAGGAGTAACCTATCTTTCGGAACTCGTTTATTTTGTTCCAACATCTTCAAACTCAGAGTTTCATGCCAGACTTATTCAAGAAGCAGCTATAAGAAGAAACTTAATATCTGCAGCTTCTAAAATAGTTGAACTCGCCTACGAGGAAGACTCAGTAAATTCGATTATCGACAAGGCTGAGCAAAATCTTTTTTCAATTTATAAAGACACAATAAAAAGTGACTTCGTACCAATCTCTAAAACTTTAGAGATTTCCTTTGAAAAACTGGATGAGTTGCAAAGAAACCAAGGTCTACTTAGAGGAGTTCCGACTGGACTTAAAACCTTAGATCGAATGCTCTCCGGTTTTCATAAAGAAGCTCTTGTTATTTTAGCTGCGAGACCTTCGGTTGGTAAAACTTCATTAGCTATTAATATGGCTCAGTATGCAGCAATTAACCACAAAAAGAATATCGCTTTTTTTTCTTTAGAAATGGGACAAGAGGAGATTATTCAAAGAATGATTTCAGCTCAAGCTAATCTTGAGAACTGGAAGATTAGACATGGTCAATTAAATGATGAAGAAATGGAAAGATATTCTATTGCCATGGGAGAACTTTCAGATTTAAATTTTTTCATTGATGACACTCCTGGAATCTCAGTTCTAGAAATGAGAACCAAAATAAGAAGACTTGTTATGAAAGTTCCAATCGACTTAGTTATTATAGATTACTTACAGTTGTGTAAATCATTTGTTACCGAGAGTAGAGTACAACAAGTTTCTGATATTTCCCAAGGCTTAAAAAACTTAGCAAGAGAAATGAAGGTACCAGTTATTGCTTTGTCACAGCTATCGAGAGCTGTTGAAAATAGAGAAGACTCAAGACCTCAACTTTCTGACTTGAGAGATTCTGGATCTATTGAACAAGACGCTGACGTAGTTATGTTTCTTTCGAGGCCAGATAGAGACAATAGAGAAGACTACTTTCTTTCAATTGCAAAACACCGAGCCGGCTCCACTGGGGATATTCCATTAAAATTTAAAGGCGATAGAACTAGGTTTTACGAAGTTACCAACCAAAACCCTTCCTAATTTGTTATAATTAATTTGCTAAAAAGCCATGGTGGCGGAATGGTATACGCGTTGGTCTCAAAAACCAATGAGAGCAATCTCTTGAGGGTTCGACTCCCTCCCATGGTACCAGTATAAATTTTAAGCGAAAAAATATTATGTTAAATGCATCAGAACTAAAAACCGGAGTTGTTTTCAAAGATGACAACACTCCTTTCAAAGTTGAAAAGTACGAGCACTCAAAAACTGCTAGAAGCGGAGCTACTATTAGGCTAAGAGTAAGAAATTTACTCACTGGAGCCATGGCTGAAAAAGTATACTCATCGGTTGACCTTGTTTCTGAAGCTGATGTTTATAGAAAGTCAGTAGAGTTTCTTTATAAAGATAGTAACTACGTATTCATGGATCCAACAACTTATGAGCAAATTGAGGTTAGTGAGGATATAGTGGGGGACAATAAATTCTATTTAAAAGAGAACGAGAAATTTACAATCATGTATTTTGAAGACGATCCTGTTTCTGTAGAAGTTCCAAACTCCTTAATATTTGAAATTGAATACACTGAGCCTGGTTTTAAAGGAAACACAGTTACTAATACTTTAAAGGACGCTAAATTAACAAATGGAATGGATATTAAAGTACCACCGTTTATTAAAATAGGCGACAAGGTTAAAGTTGACACCAGAACTGGTGAATATATGGCTCGAGCTTAATGTAAAATAATTTAATGGAAATTTTAAATCAAGTTCTAAATAATCTCTACTTTTTAATTCCTTTAATTACTGTTTTCTATATTTTTAGAAAATTAAATTTTTATGGAATGAGAAGAGAGTGGGCTTTTGATCTTTCTATAACTTATTTAATCCTATTATTTATTTTTCTTAAATTAATTTATTTTTTTCAGAACTATCAAAACTATTCGTCTATAAGGGAGATTGTTCTGAATTTAAATTTTCCTTCTGATCGAATAAGTTTTACTTTGGTATTCAATTTCTTAATTTCTTTTATCTACGCTAGGATGACAAGATTTTCAGTCTTTAAAATACTAGACACCCTGACTTTGAATTTTTTGTTTGCAGTAACGGTTTTTTCAGTTTTTGCATCAGAAATTTATTTAATTTTATTTTTAACCTTCGCTTCATTTATTCTCGAGAAAAAATTTAACTCAGGATTTATTTCTTTTATAGTTGTCTTTATTTTCACAAATTATTTTATTTTATATCCTGTAGAGCCAAATAGTTTGATTTTTTATGGAATTCTGAATACAATCAATGCATTACTTATTTATAGAAGGACTAAATATATGTCACACGCACTAACTCCTGAGTTCATAGCTCAATGTAAAGAGAAATTACTTCATAGAAAGCAGCAGCTTCTTGAGGACTTGAAAGTAATCGATGCCGATGTTGATGAAGGTAGAGATGTTGGAAATGCAGAATATCTTGATGAGGTTCAAGAAGATATGAAGGTTGAGAAAAACTACATCTTTAAAAAAGAAGTTAATCAAATGCTTGAGGCTGTAGACGCAGCACTTAAAAAAATTGATGATGGAACATACGGAATTGATAAAAAAACTGGGGAACCAATTGATCCTGCTAGATTAGAGTTATTTCCAGAATCCGATGAGAACGTCAAGTAAATTACTTATTTTCTCAATATTTTTATTAAATGGTATTCACTTATTACTGCCCTTTGAATACCAATTAAATAAATCTTTTAATCCTTCAATATCTTTTTTAGCCTTGGGTATTTCTCTTTTTATAATTCAGAAAGTATCTGACTTTAAAAAGGATAGAAGATTTTTAGTTTCTTTAATTCTAGCCTCAGTGACTCAAAATGTCTCATACCATCTAAATAGTGGGGTACCAGACTATATTAATTTTGGAATTTTTAAATCCAATATTCCGGATATACTCCTATTTATAACCATCTTGACATGGTGGTACTATAGGGTGTATAAACTCCCTAAGCTTAATCCCGCCAAATATCTGCCATAATGCATGGTTAAAAACATAGTTTATATAAATTTAATATTTCTATCTATCCTTAGTGTTTACTTTTTTGCCCAAAATTTTGATTCAGGCTTGTTTAATAGCTTTTATTTATTATTTTCCCTGTTTTGTATTACTTGTTCCTTAGTACTTTTATTCTCTGATTTAGGTTACCGTGAGTCGAAAGAGAGGGAGGCCTACAGATTATTATTTATTGGTCTATTGAGCTTTGGTTTTGGGAATTTGTTGTGGTTTTTAAATGATACGTATTTCCAAGGAAATATTTCTGTAAATTTTATAAATGTTTTCTTTTTATTTCAGTTACTAACAAAATACTCGTTTTTTAAATTTCTAAGAAAAGATTCAGGGGATAGTGACATCCCTACAAAATTAATTCATTTTAGTTTTTTATTTGTTTTACTAATTCTATTTTCTGAGGCTTATAGTATCTCCAGTTTTTTAACTTCAATTTTTAATATTTTCTTTATAGCTGAATCCTTAATTACAGTTTACTATGTTGGTTTGAAGTTACTAAATGACGATATAAAGTTAATTGATTTTAGATACTTTATAGCCGGAACAATAGTGTGGTTGCTTGCCGATGTATCCTATTTAATTGATATCGATTTAAATAAGTACTCGATGGGAAATATTGTTGATTTTATGTACTTTTTAGGTTTCTATTTAATTATCTCTTCAATAATATATAAATCGTTCAGAATAGAGAAAACTTTTAACACCTTATTTGAAAAAAAGCTTTTTTATATATAATAAATGTGTATGAAAAAATTTGTTGTATTAATAGTTGAAGACGAAAACGAAGTAAGAGAGCTTTATAGAGACTTACTAACTGATAATGGTTTTGATGTTTTACTTGCAACAAACGGTAGGGAAGGTTTAGTTTTGGCTCGAGAAAAATCATGGGATTTAATGTTACTAGATATCATGTTGCCTGAAATTGACGGACTATCTGTACTACAAGAAATCAAAGAGAATCACGATAAACCGGTTTTAATAATTAGTAATTTAAATAATGATGACGTTATAGCCAGAGCAACAGATCTTGGTTCCAGTGGTTATGTTGTTAAGTCCGAATTAAATCCTCAGCAGTTTGTAGTTGAGGTCAAAAAGTATCTTAACATATTATGAAGATTCTCCTTGTAGAAGATGAAAAAGAGATTTGTAGACTTTACCAAGACATTCTCTCATCTTCTGGTTTTGAAGTTGTTGTCTGCCAAGATGGGGAGACTGGTTGTATTTCAGCTAAAAAAGGTGAGTGGGATATCCTACTTCTGGATATTATGCTCCCGAACATGGATGGCCTTGAAATCCTCAATGAAATCAATACTTTAGGGTTAACAAAATCCAAAAAGGTGGTAATCTTAACAAATATTGAAAAGCAAGAGGTTTTAGATAGAGCTACTGAGCTGGGGGCAATTAAATACATTATTAAGTCAGAAATTAATCCAAGCCAGTTAATCGAAATAGTATCCTCTCTTTAATAATTATGAATAATATAGAAATTGTATTCGAAAATGAAAACTTAGCTATTATCAATAAGCCTGTAGGGCTGGTTGTAAATAGGAGTAGTACAACAAAAGGACCTACTCTTCAAGATTTTCTAGAGGAGAATATCTTACAAATCGAGGGTTTTAATCCTGAGAGTGAGTTCTATTCAAGATCAGGCATTGTACATAGGCTTGATAAGGATACTTCAGGGCTCTTGGTTGTAGCAAAAAACGAGGAATATTTTGATTTCCTTCAAGAAAAATTTAGAAATAGGGAAGTAGAGAAGAAGTATCTTTTGATGACTTTTAATAAAGTATTGGACGAAAGATTTGAAATTGACGCACCGCTAGCTAGAAATCCAAAAAATAGATTCAAATATGCCGTTGTGAGAGACGGTAAAGACGCTCAAACCTACTTCGAAAAAATTAAAGATGTTGTAATAGGTGATAGAGAATTCTCATTTTTATACGCCCAACCCCGAACCGGAAGAACTCATCAAATTAGGGTCCATTTAGCTGCAAACTCAACTCCGGTTGCCGGTGATGTGATTTATCTTTCCGAAAGAGAGCAGGAAATTTGTAACTCGTGTACAATAAATAGACTGATGCTTCACTCTTTATCGTTAAAATTTCTAGGAATGGACGGAGAAGAGTTTTACTTTGAAACCGAAGTGCCTGAAGAATTTATTAGATTAATGGAATAAATATGCGATCTGCCCGGATTAAAAGAAACAAAAGAAATAATTTATCAAAAAAAATCAAAACCTTTTTAACTTACAGCTTCTTCGCTGTAGTAGTTTCCGCCTTCATTCTTAATTTTTTCTCCTCAAATTTATTAGAGTACAGTTTTGCCCTTGCTAAGAGTGGGGGAGTTGTTGATTTTAAATCTGATGAAAAATTCAATGTTGCTTTAATCTCAGCCAATTCTTTAGGTGAGATAAAAAATGTCACGGTTTTATTATTTGATAAAAAAAACAAATCCCTTCATAAATTCGATATGGATCTAGGGGTAGAGACGTACTCAAAGGGACAGAGTGTTGCACTGAGAGATTTATTCAAAGTGATTAATAGAGATTCTACGAAAGAAATAAAGGAAATCGTACAGCAAACCTTTGCACTTAATTTTGGAATAGTTATGGCTTTAAACCCTTCTGATTACTCGGATTATCTAAGAATTTTATCTGGAGAAGCCTATATAACGGAACTCTCAAAGCTTTCGGAGATTCCAGATGTAGGCTTAAGAGATAGCTATTTAATGTACTCATTTTCTAAAGACTTAGATCTAAAAAATAAAAATGAAATCAAGGTTAAATCTTTAAGCACTTTTGATAAGGAAGTTAGAGATATTTATTTAGATTCTCAGATGGGCAAGGAAGGGTTATCAATCACAGTTGTCAATGCAACATCAATCAATGGTCTAGGTAAGGACTACGCCAGAATGATTTTAAATTCGGGCGGCAGGGTAGTTGATATAACTAGCTCTAACTCTGAAGAAGCCACCTCACATCTAGTTTATAAAGAGGATTCTAAGACTCTGGGTCTCCTAAGTAATAGCCTTGGTATTTCAAGCAAAAGTACTCATGAGGAGGTTGGAATGAAGTATCCAGAGATTATTAAATCTGATATTGTGGTTGTGCTTGGGGTTGACAAGAAGTAGA
>CAMDGN010000011.1 GCA_945897985.1 candidate division WWE3 bacterium
AAGTCGGTTTTGACGCTTCTGTTTTTTACCCAAGCCTTGATTTCAAATTTAGAAACGATACTGGACATTATGTATTAATTCAAACTGAAGTCGACAGAAAAAACTATGCAATGTCATTTTATTTATTTGGAACCAAGGATGGTAGAAAAATTGAAATAACTGAACCAAAGCTTTACGGATACATTCCAACCCCCGCTGCAGAATATGTAGAAGATAAAAGTTTGAGACCTGGCGAAATTAAGCAGATTGATTTTCCAGCTTCAGGTATTACTTCTGAATTTGAAAGAACTGTAACTAAAGACGGCGCTCAGCTTTATAAGGATGTTTACAAATCAACCTATTCTCCTTGGAAGGCTATTTATCTTAAAGGCCCTGCTAAAAAATAATTAGTAATGATAGTTGAAATCGATCAAAGATTCATCACCTTCTTGAGTAAAGGTAATTTTAATTTCTTCTTTTTCATTTAAATAACTGATTTCTAAAAGGTTATCTTTCTCGTACTCATAATCATTTGCAAATCCCTTTGATCTTAAGATTTCTTTATAAAAATCTTTTAATTCGGTAATTGGTTTTTGAGACTTAATAATTAATTTAGTATTTCGAGCCTCATCTTCTCTTAAGATCTCCTTAGAATCTTTTGGTAGAGGTAAGAAAAATCTTTTTTCTAAAGTAGCACCTAGAACTTTATTTTTGGTTGGGTTAAGTTTATCCTCAAAGTATTGGGTAGTTCTATAGGAAATCCAGAAGACAGAAATTATCAGAAGTATTGCAATATTTTTCATTAATTAATTATACCTGTAAGGAGGGCTTCGAGAAGTTAAAATGAAGTCTGAAGATGTTTACAAGTTGGGCAAAGTCTTCGTCAGTGTAAATTTCATTTTGAGTAAGCGGATTATGATGCGATTTCTTATTTTCGTTAACAAATTCTGAAGGTCTATAATTTTTACCTGTAATTCTTTCTAAATCGCTGTAAAGGGTATTCCTAAATTCAACAAAAATATTTTTGTTGGTTAAAATATCTAAATCTAAACAAACAACTTTACGTTTATTTTTTTCTCCCTTAATATACTCATTGCTAAAATCAAGTCTAAGTTGTGGTTTAAATGTTTCTAAATGAGCTGGTAATGCTCCTTGTGTAAGATTTGATTGGATGAATTGTTTTGACTGGGCAGAGTACTCGTACGAGTCTTCTGATCTATAGGTAACTGCAAACCTAGCCTCGCCTAGATCACTTGGTCTAGGGTTTGCAAGTCCTTCAATATGGTAGTTCTCACTAGATAAGCTGTTTATATAAAATTTAGGGTTAGAGTAATTAACATTTAAAGAGCTTGTTTGTGGATTTGGTTTAGCAATTAAATACATAATTCTGTAAAAATCTGCAACTTGTCCAAGATCCCTTTGATATACTTTTACAAATTTATCCAGATGCAAGAGTATTCCTTCCAGCTCTCTGATTTTAATTCTTATCTTAGGATTGTCATTTGCTTCAGGTCTTAAGGAATTAATTTCTTCAGCAATTTGCTCCATTAACTTTTGAGTCTTTTCTATATAAGAATCTATATCCCAGGCGCTTTCTTCAAGATTTTGAAAAATCTCAGAAGTTACCAAATTGGCCTGATTTTTTAATTTTTCAACTGTTGCTGTGGTTGAAGAGCTTTTATTAGCATTAAATTCTTGATCTGAAATTAAAATCGGGTTTTCGGAATCAGGTATATTCTGAAAGCTAAAAAGATCTTTTCTCATCGCTTCAATTTGAGAAAGCTCTAGTGGAATATCCTCGGAAACCTTAAAATCTTTTGGTTCAATTGGAATAAATGATTCTGGAATTTGGTAAGGGTGGAATCTAGAAGTACTTTGATTAAGATCTGAAATTTTGGCAGTGTTACCAACACCGCCGCCACTGCTTCCATCGTGACTGTGTTTTGGTTCCAAATTTAACCTGATCATATGACTTATATTTGCATAATTCTGTTGAGACAGCAAGTTCATTCAATTTTATTTTTTAAAGAAATGTTGGTATAATTCCTTTGCTTAGGCCCTATCGTCTAGCGGTCAGGACACCAGATTCTCAATCTGAAAACCGGAGTTCGATTCTCCGTAGGGTCACCAGATTTATACTATAATTGGTTTGTGATATATCAATTTTTAAATTTCTTACTTTCGATTTCACTGCTAATAATCCCATCTTTGGTAGTTATTTTAATTTTCTTAAAATTCAAGGATGAGCTAAAATCTTCAAAATATTATTTAGCAGGATTGGTAATTCTAGGTGTTGTTTATTTAAATAAGTTAATTTTTTCTAACCAAACCTTAGCAGCTCAAGATTTTAATAATATACAAATTACCTTTAATAGTTTTTTTGCTGAATCTTTTAGAAACTATCTCACCCCGCCACTTTGGTATACAAAAATAGGGGGCGGGCTTGATGCTTTTTCAAATCCGATTGCAACTTACTTCTCTCCTTTTAATTTCGTTTATCTTATTTTTTCAGATGTATACTTTGCTACCAATTTGTTTATTTTATTCCAAATTGTTTTTCTAAGTACCACATCCTATCTATTATTTAGAGAATTAAAGTTTTCTAAAGCTCTCTCATTTTTTGGAGCAGTAGCTTTTACTTTTAATGGTTTTCTTGTAATGAGGTTATCGCCTGGAGTTGGGGTTGAGTATTTGTATACCTATAAATGGATACCGCTAATTTTGCTATTTAGTAATAGAGTTTTTGTTGAAAAAAAATACAACGAGATTTTATTTTTAGGGATTTGTTTAGGATTTACTTTTGAAGGAAATCCAAACATCGCATTTGGAACTTGGTGTTTTTGGTTCTTATTTATATTGGTAACTCAGGGAAAAAATATATTTAAAATTTGGAAATTATTTTTTACAGCTATCTCTTTTGGATTATTATTTTATGCTATTAAATTGGTTCCTGGAATTGATATGATGTTGACATCATCAGGTAGAATTTCGGGCACTGTTGGCGGCTGGAGAACTTCCAGAATGAAACTTTATGAATTCTTAGAATATTTTTTACCACTGAGTCATAAATTTATGACCCCTACTTTTTCTCCAGGAGTGGTTGTAATTTTATTTTTTGTTATCGGTTTGACTCTATTTGCAGTTAAGCTTTATAGAAAGCAAGAATTTAAATATATTGAGAAATTTGCGGCTCTATCCTTTTTGATAGGTTCTTTCTTAAATACAGATAACCCCATTTCAGAGATTTTCTATTCCTTACCAATTTTCAATAGATTTACAGTAACCCCGTCTTACCTCTCTTTTTTAATGTTTCCCATTATTTTGATAGCGCTAACTGGAATTCAATTTCTGTATACTAAAGTCTCAAAATTTAAATATTCATATCTCTATTTGTTAGGGGTTTCGTTTTTAGTTTTTCTGGAAATAATGTTAGGCCCCTCCACTTTTGGAACTAAAACATTTAGTTACAATTTTTCTAAAATGAATTCAAAGGAGGCTTACTCCTATCCTCACTATCAAGAACTTACAAAAGACGGTTCTAAAATGTTTTATTTTAATTCATATAATAATTTATTCATGTACCCATACGGCATTGAGCTTCAAAATTTATTTACATTTAACTCCTTTAAATATTTCTATGAAAGTTTTGATTCTGAGGAATTTGAAAGTGAAAATTTGGAAGTTAAGAAAAGGTACTCAGATAGAATTGTGGACCTCAATACACTAGCGGATCCGGATTTAAAGTTGGTTTCTGAAATAAGGGTGAGAAAATTAATGGAAAGTGATTTTCAATCTCATGCCTTGACTGAGAGAAGAGGGGAGTTTTATGAAATAGCCAATTGGAGTAAAAAATTGTATGTCTACGAAGTTAACTCGAACAATACTTCGATTAAAAATCTTTCTGAAAATCCATTTGAATCTACTTTTAAAATAACTTCTGAGAATTTTTACAACGAAAAACTTCTAGCCTCTATTTCATATTCGAAATGGTGGAAAATTACAAATCAAAAAAATGAAGAGCTTCAATTTAGTAAAAATTCATATGGCTTAATTGAAATTCAAAATGTAAAAGTAGGTGACACCCTTACATTAAAATACTTTAATCCGCTAATTTATATTGGAATGTTTATAACCTTACTTTCTTTTGGAATTTTTTTAAAACTTAATTTCCGAAAATTATAAGTTTTTCTTCAGCTCTAGTGATTGCCGTATACAGCCACCTTTTAAAATCTTCATCAGATTGATGCTTAGTTCTTTCTTCAAAAAGAATAACTCTTTTAGCTTGAGAACCCTGTGCTTTGTGGACTGTTAAGGCGTAACCAAAATCAAATAAATCTAAACCTTGGGTTTTATAACTCCTATTAATGTTATTAAGAGTTGTGCCCGAGTTAAATTGATCTTTTGAAATAACTCCGTTGTAATATCTTACCGAACCGTCCATGTCAATTTCTGTATCATAGGCTACTTCACTTTTAGATTTTATGTATTTAATATAACCCTGCATCCCGTTATAGATTTGTTCAGTGTGGTTATTTCTAAGACAAATAACCCGATCATTTTTTTGGGGCGTTTCCCCTTCGAATCCAAGGTGTCTTCTAACAGCTTGATTAAGTCGTAACCTTGTATTGTTAAAGTTACATAATATTAATGTATCTGCATCATAAGATGTAAATAGATCTTCATAGTATTCATGCCCTTCGCTCATTGGAACTTTAAAAACATTTTTACTCCATTTTTGGTGGGGAATTTTACCCTGCTCTCTAGCTAAAATAGAGACCTGGATAATCGGGTTATTCTGGGCTTGTCTGTGAATATTCTCCAGTTTTAATAGAGGACTATCCATTAAATTAAAGTTACCCGAAATTGGCGGTAGCTGTCCGTGATCTCCAACAGCAATAATTGGAATTCCATAATATTTTAAGTCTTCCCAAATTTTTTGATCCACCATTGAGGCTTCGTCAACAATAATTAAATCGTAATCAATTTCAGCATCTTCTTTCTTGATCCAGCCAAGTACTGCGCCCTTATCATCCTCGATGGTTCTATAAATTAAACTGTGGATTGTAGAAATATCATCTTTTTTAAATATAGCGCCATTTTGAACTAATTTATTTTTTAGAACCTGAACTGCTTTTCCAGTGAAAGCACAAAACCCAATTTTTAATTTAGGATCAAGGTCATTTAACTTTTTTCTTAGTTCTGAAATTAAAGTTGTTTTTCCAGTTCCCGCATAACCACCTAAAGTTATAAATTCCTCTTTTTTGTTTTTAGATTCACAAAAAGATATTAAGGTTTGGATGGTTTTATTTTGATCAGGGGATAGCTCGAACATTACAGTATTGTATGCTTTATTAATCTTTTACCAAGTAGACACTTCTTAAAAAGAATAGGTTAAATACTATAAATAATAGAGGGGTTAATTTTAATCCAGCTTGGTTTCCCAACATTTTGAAAATAAAAAATATTAGTATGGTTCCAAAAATTCTTCCGATGTTTAAAAATAAATCTGCATCAAATAAAAACTTATATTCAGAATCGCTATTCTCTTTTTGAATATCGAGTTGCTTTAAAAAAATTGGAACTAATGATAGATATATAAAAATATTACCAATTGATTCAATAGTGTTATAAATAAAAGCAAATTGGTCTGAGTAAAAAATAATAAGTAGGAAGCTGTTTATTGCCAAAAGTAGGACACCTAAAGCAATAACAAATTTTCGATCTTGTTTTTTTATATATCTTGCGACGAAATAAATAACAAATGCTGTGGCAACTGACGCCAATGAAATTGCTTCGCCTAATAAATCCTCAGTTTGAAGAACGAAGAGGATGAGTAAAGTTGGAATTAAGAAACTATTGGCTTCCCTAAGTCCGGTTAAGAAATATATTTTTCTAACCCGCTTCCACTTTTGATCTGGATTTCTCAAGATGATTGACTTCACAACCGGATTTCTAAATTTTCCCTTTAGTAAAAAAGATCCGGAAAGAAGTAAGATTAGAATTACAAATATTGAGGCAATCAAATAAAGAGAGTCTTTAGGTAAACCCCAAATTTCAGGATGGCCTAAAAAATTTCCATATATAGCGTTAAAAAGAATCGAGATCAATGTGGCACCTGATAGAAAAACTCCATAATAGTAGTCTCTATTTTCATCTTTGGTGGTTTGGAATTCCATAAAATTTCTATTTGACCAATACAGCCCACTACAGATTCCAAAAATTATTCCAAATAAAATAGTATTTGGGTAATCGGGGTGAATGTTGAAAATAAAGAATAAGAGTGAAAAGCCTTGAAGAACTAAGCCTGCAAAAGCAATATATTTAATGTTAATTTTTTTTAACAAGTAAGCGTTAAGAAAAAAACTAACTGGAATTAAAAGATAGAAGAAAAGGTTAAATAATACAATTAACTGGATATCGTAGGTTTTATACCAAAAGAAAGAATTTGAAAAAACATAAAGCATTGGGGCTGCAATTTCGAAAGATAGATTGGAAATTAAAAGCTTGATTGAATTTTTATTTAACCCGTTAAAGAATTTTACTTCTTTAAAGAATGTTTGGGTTGGGTTGGGTAGGTTCATCTTCTGCTGGGTTGTGGTTTAGTAGTGTGGTGATCCCAAGTATAGCCATACATATAGTAAAGGCATCCATAAATGCCCAAAAGTAGGAAAGAATATAGCCACCCATTGAGTTCCCAAGAAGAAAGTAAGGTCTATAAACCGCTAGCATATTTGAGTAGTTGTTAGCAAAAAAGGTTAAAAATAAGTATGAAAATACGATCAAAAATGCATAAAAATTAGCGATAAATAGGCTCTTTTTTAAATCGAGAAAACTGTCGTTTTTTGTTATTAAATGCATAAAAAAATATTATCACATGGGTATGAATTTGACACGTTATTTTAATAATGATATAAATGATTGGCGTATATAAATTTTATTTGCCTCAAAAAAAGTAATTATGAATGAAGTAGTATTCATGACCCAAGAGGGTCTAAACAATTTAAAAGCAGAACTCAAAGATATTATCGAGGTTAAAAAACCTGAAAATGCCTTGAGAATTAAAACAGCAAGAGACTTAGGAGATGTTTCAGAAAACGCCGAGTATTCTATTGCTAGAGAAGAGCAAACTATGCTTGATATTAGGGTTTCAGAACTAGACTCTCTACTTAAAAGAGCAAAAGTTGTTAAAGGTGGTCAAGAAGGCGAGATCTCAATAGGAAGGAAAGTCAAAGTTCACGTTGAAGGCGAGGACGAAGAATTCCATATTGTAGGAGAGCCCGAAGCTGATCCATTAGCTAATAAAATTTCTCACGAATCTCCGTTAGGAAGTTTACTTGTTGGGAAGAAAGTAGGAGATACTTTTGAGCTACAAATTCCAACTGGAAAACTAACCTACAAGATTATTGAAATCAAATAATTTCTATCATTAGTAGAGTTCTTTTCGTTGATTTTTTCAATAAATTCACTAAAATAGTCTCATGGCTTCCTTAAAAGAACTCAGAGATGTAAGAATTTCTAAATTAGAACGCTTAAAAAAACTCGGTATCGACCCCTACCCTGCAATTTCAAATAAAACTATCGAAAATAATAAAGTTTTAGAGAATTTTGATTCCTTAGAAAATTCCATGGTTGCGGTAACTGGAAGAGTTTTTTCAATTAGAAAGCATGGTAAATTATCATTCGTTGACTTAAGAGACGCCTCTGGATCTATTCAGATAGTTTTAAAAGAAGAGAACCTGAAAGAATTTAACCCTAAATATTCCGAATTAAATTATGAAAATCTTGATTTGCTAGATACTGGAGACTTCATTGAAATTTCTGGAACTATATTTAGAACCCAAAGAGGTGAAAAATCCGTCGATGCTTTAAAAATCAGAATTTTAACTAAGGCACTAAGACCAATGCCGGATGCTTGGGATGGTTTAAAGGACAAGGAAACTAGACTTAGAAGAAGGTACCTTGATACAACTATAAATAGAGAAGTTTTTGATAGGTTTGTCAGAAGAGCCAAGTTCTGGGAAGCTACAAGAATGTTTCTTAAGGAAAGAGGTTTCTTAGAAATTAACGTCCCAGTTTTGGAGCAAATTCCTGGAGGTGCTGATGCAAATCCTTTTATTACCCATATGGACGCAATTGATCAAGATTTCTTTTTGAGAATTTCACACGAACTTCAATTGAAGAGGTTAATTGGAGGTGGGTATGAGAAGGTTTACGAAATTGGCCCTAGATTTAGGAATGAGGGGTTGTCAGATGAGCACTTGCCAGAGCATATGGCTATGGAGTTTTATTGGGCCTACGCTTCGTGGACTGAAGGAATGGAATTTGTAAAAGATATGTTTAATTACATAATCAAATACGTTTACGGGGATAAAAAAGTTTTTACAATTAAAGGGTTTGAAGTAGATTTTTCTAAAGATTGGGAAGTTATTGATTTTAATGAGATCTTAAAAGAGAGATTTGGTGTTGATGTTCACAACTCAAAAATTGAAGAAATTAGAGAAGTTTTAAAAAAAGAAAAAATGCCTGCTTCTGACGGGGTTAATGTCCCGAGAGCTATTGACGCTTTATGGAAGAAAATTAGAAAAACAATTGCCGGTCCTGCATTTTTAATTAACCATCCTAAATATATTTCACCATTAGCAAAAGCTAAAATTGAAGAATTACACATCGCTGAAAGATTCCAGCCAATTATTGCAGGAAGTGAGCTTGGAAATGGTTGGTCAGAAAATAATAATCCACTAGATCAGCTTGAAAGCTTTATGGAACAGCAAAAAATGAGGGATGCTGGTGACGCAGAAGCACAGTGGCTTGATATTGATTATGTTGAAATGCTTGAGTACGGAATGCCTCCAACTTTTGGATGGGGTCATTCAGAAAGAGTTTTCTGGTTTTTAGAGGATGTTACTGCTAGAGAGGGTGTGCCTTTCCCACAACTTAAATTCGAAATTGATGACTCAACTAGAGAAATTTACCCATTTGTAAACGACATTTATGCTCTCAAAAATAAGTCAGTAAATAAAGAAATTCTTGATGATAAATATGAACTAATTTCAAGAAAAGAAGCTTTAGAGCTTTTAGAAAAACATGTAGCTGATGATTACCAAAAAATGCACTCCAAAATGGTGGCTAAAGTTTTAGAAAGATACGCAGTCAAATTTGGTGCTGATAGAGAACTTTGGTACCAAACAGGCTTGCTCCATGATTTGGATTATTACGAATACCCAGAACAACACCCTGAGGTTGCAATGAAGTGGTTTGAAGAGAGGAATTTTCCAAAAGAATTAATTCATGCTGTTGAGGCGCACGCTCATTCTAAGAATCAAGTTGACCCAAAAACTAAACTAGCCTCCTGCTTGCTTGCAACAGACGAACTCTGTGGATTTATTTGGGCATATTCTTTAATGAGGCCTGGTGGTTTTGATGGTATGGAGGCAGCCTCGGTTTTGAAGAAATTCAAAGATAAAGGCTTTGCAGCTAAAATTGATAGAGAAGAAATTCAAGCTGGTGTAAACTTTTTTGGAGAAGAATTTAAAGATCACATTAATTTTGTAATAGAAGTTTTAAAGGAGTTTAAAAATGATTGATATTAGAGTTTTTAGAGAGAATCCTGAAAAAGTTAGAGACGCCATTAATAATAAAGGAATTAAAAATTTAGACTTTAATAAAATTTTAGAGATTGATGAAAAAAGATCATCTCTTTTAAAAGAGGTTGAAGATTTAAGAAATCAAAGAAATAAAGTTTCTGATGAGATTTCAAAAGTCGACGCTTCAGAAAGACACAAACTAATTGAATCCGCTTCTGGAATTAAGAATAAATTAAAAGAGGTTGAGGAGGAGTTTGAAAAAGTAGATCTGTCTTTTAAAGAGCTATTCATGCAAATTCCTAACATCCCTTCTGTGAATATGCCCATTGGTCAGGGTGAAGAAGATAACCTAATTCTTAGAGCTTGGAGTAAAGATTCAGGAGTAATTGAAAATCCTTCGCTTGAAGATGCCTCTTTTGTTGATAAGAAGAAAATTGCTTATTTAGATCACCTAGAATTAGGAAAAAACCTTGATATGGTTGATGTAGAAAGATCAGCTGAAGTTTCGGGATCCAGATTTTGCTATCTTAAAAACGATGCTGTTTTATTACAAGATGCTATTTCATATTTATTAAAAAAGAAACTTCAAATGAAAGGCTTTATGCCGATTATCCCTCCTTTATTGGTTAAGGAAAAAGCTTTATATGGAACATCCCACTTTCCTGAAGGAAAGGATCAAGTTTACAAAATTCAAAATGATAATGTCGAAGATGGTCAAGATTTATATTTGGTCGGAAGTTCCGAACCGGTTAACTTTGCCTATTATATGAATTCTACTTTTGAAGAGAAAGAAATGCCCAAAAAATTCTATGCTCAAACCACTTGCTTTAGAAGTGAGGTTGGCTCATGGGGGCGAGATGTTAGGGGGATAAAAAGAGTTCATCAATTTGATAAATTGGAAATGAACGCAATCTCAACTCCTGAAATGTCTGAACATATTTTCAATGAGTTTATAGAAATAAACGAGTGGTTACTTCAAGCCTTGGAGTTACCTTACAGAGTTGTTAATAAATGTACTGGGGATTCGGGATACAATGCATCTTACTTTCAACACGATCTAGAGGTTTATCGAAATGCAACTAACGAGTGGATGGAGACTATGACTGCAACCAATGCTTCTGACTTCCAAGCAAGGAGACTTAACATCAAATATAAAACACCTGAGGGATTAAAATTTGCCTATACTTTAAACGATACCGGTGTTGCTTTCGGGAGGATTCTTTTAGCTGTAATGGAACACCATCAAGATGGTGAAGGCAACATTGAAGTTCCTGAAGCATTAAGAGAGTATCTTGGCAAAGAAAAAATTGTTAAGATAAATTAATGTTTACATCCAAACCCAAAGTAATCTTTTCTATAAATTCTGAAAAAAATGGATATCTAAGAGTGGTAGATAACTCTTTTGGAAGAGAGCTTATAACCGAAGAGGGGGCCATACTCTCGGTTTCAGAGAATCACTCCAAACTTAGGGAATACTACTGGGGATTATTTCCAAAAAAAATAAAAAAATATCGAGACAATATTAAACGAGCACTTGTTTTTGGTTTAGGCGGAGGTTTAGTTCAGAACCAATTATTTAGGATGTATCCAGGCATTGAGATTGTAACAATAGAGTACGATTCTTCAATGAATGATATCTATAGTTATTTCTTTTCAGGAGACAAATACCCTCAACATAAAATAATAAATATAGACGCCAAGTTGTTTGTTAAAAACTCTCATAAATTTGGTGACTTTGGAAATTACTTCGATTTAGTTTTTATGGATACATTCAGTTCTTTTAAAGTTAAGGAATACGAGAATTACAATGGTTTGTATTCAGAAACTAAAAAGTTTTTAAAAATTAACGGTATTTTTGCGGTTAATATGATTGTTAGTACCGAGCCTATGTATGCCGAAAGTTTAGTACATATAAATCAGCTCGAAAAATTTTACCAGAAAACCGAGATTGCATTAATCGGCTCCTTTGCTGGAAACTCTAATCTGCTTACATTTTCATCTGATAAACTTAACCTATGACAATTTTCGAAGCAGTTATTTTAGGATTTGTTCAATCTTTAACGGAATTTTTACCAGTATCATCTTCCGCTCACCTTATTATTCTTCCTAAAATTTTAGGATGGGACGATCATTCTCTGACTATCGACCTTGTCTTACACCTTGGAACCTCCCTTGCATTAATTGTTTTTTTTGGAAAAGATCTATGGAATATCATTACTCATTTTTGCTATGACGTTTTTTATAACTCTTTTAAGAATAGAGAAATTAAATTTTCATCACATACCAAATTTGGATTTTATCTTCTAGTTGGTTCTATTCCGGCAGTTCTTTTTGGTCTAACCTTTGGTAGTTACATTGAAGAAAATGTTCGTGATCTCAGACTGATTGCGGCTTTTATGACAATTGGAACTTTTTTGATGGCTATTGCCGAGTATAAAGTCAGAAAGAAAACTGTTTTTAAAGAGGTTGGTTATTTTAAAGCTTTGTTCATTGGATTCTTTCAATCACTCGCCTTGTTACCAGGAGTTTCTAGATCAGGGGCTACAATTTCTGGAGGAATTTTAAATGGACTTTCCAGGGAAGATTCCGCAAGATTTGCTTTTCTTCTAGCTCTTCCGGTTATTTTGGGAGCAGCTGCGATTCAAATTACTAAAGACTATAAATTAATTTTAGACAATATTTACCCAGCAAGTGCTGCGTTCTTAGCCAGCTTTATATTTGGCCTTTTTGCTTTAAAACTTTTAATGATTTTCTTAAAGAAAGGAACTTTAATTCCGTTTATTATTTATAGAATTATTTTAATAATATCTCTTCTTTTCTTCACCATAAGATAAGCCCTTATTAAATGCTAAAATATCATCATGATTTTTTCTTTATTCGATTTTAATGAAAAAGAAGTTAAAAAGCTAACTAAAATTGTTGGTCAAATCAACTCGTTTGAGGATTTAGTTTCTAAACTTTCTGACGAAGAAATTAAGATTAAAACTAAGAATTGGCAGGATGAATTTGCCGAACTTTCCAAAGATAAAAAAACCCTAAAATTAAACGAAATTTTACCTGAAGCCTACGCTTTGGTTAGAGAAGCTTCTAAAAGGTCAATCGGTAAAAGACATTATGACGTTCAACTTATGGGAGGAATCGCACTTCATCAGGGTAAGATTTCAGAGCAAAAAACCGGTGAGGGTAAAACTTTAACTGCTACCTCCCCTTTATATTTAAATGCGTTAACTGGGGACGGTGTTCACTTGGTAACCGCTAACGATTATCTTGCCAAACACGGTGCTGGTTGGATGGCTCCTGTTTATGAATTTCTCGGACTTAAGGTTGGTGTTATTGCCTCTGACGGCGCTTTTATTTACGATAAGAATTTTAATAACGATGGGGAAGTTGATGAATATATTAAATATCTAAAACCTTGTTCTAAAAAAGAAGCATACCAATGCGATATTACTTACGGAACCAACCATGAATTTGGTTTCGATTACTTAAGAGATAACATGGCTTCTCATTTACCTGAAAAATCTCAAACCAATCCATTAGGGGATATGGGAGTCCACAACTTTGCTATTGTCGACGAAGTCGACTTTGTTTTAATTGATGTGGCAAGAACACCGCTTATAATTTCAGCTCCAGACTCCAAACCAACAGAAAGATACTATGATGCAGCAAGGATTGTTAAAACTATCATTAAAGGTACAGACTTTGAGGTTGAAGAAAAATTTAAAAACTCATCTTTAACTGATCATGGAATTAGAAAAGTTGAAAAGATGCTTGGGGTTGCAAATCTTTACGAGCAAGACTTTGAAATGGTGCACTTAATTGAACAAGCTTTAAGCGCTAGAGCTTTATTTGAAAAAGATAGAGATTATATTGTTAAAGATGGGAAAGTTATAATCGTAGATCAATTTACAGGAAGACTTCTTCCAACTAACAGATTTTCAAACGGTTTACATCAAGCAATTGAGGCTAAAGAAAATTGTCCAATTTTAGAAGAATCAAAAACGCTAGCTGAAATTTCGTATCAAAATTATTTCAGAATGTATAAAAAATTAGCTGGTATGACAGGAACTGCTGAAACCGAAGCTGAAGAATTTAGAAAAATTTATAATCTTGAAGTTGTTGTAATTCCAACCAATAATAAAATCTCTAGAACTGATTTTCCTGATTTGGTCTATAAATCAGAGCCTGGAAAATTTAAGGCTGTTGCTGATGAAATTGAGAGAAGACATAAAGAAGGTCAGCCAGTTTTGGTCGGTACCACTTCGGTTGAGAAAAGTGAATTACTGCACGAACTATTAAAAAGAAGAGGTGTTAAGCATGAAATATTAAACGCTAAAAATCACGAAAGAGAAGCTTCAATTATTGCTCAGGCTGGTCGAAAAGGGGCAGTTACAGTATCCACCAATATGGCGGGAAGAGGTGTTGATATTCTACTTGGAGGGGATCCCGCAACTGAAGAAGAGCGAATTGAAATTAAAAGATTGGGCGGTTTATTTGTTATTGGTACCGAAAGACATGAGTCTAGAAGAATTGATAACCAGCTTCGAGGAAGATCTGGAAGACAAGGGGATGTTGGAGAATCAAGATTTTTCATTTCACTTCAAGACGACTTGATGAGAATTTTCGGAGGAGCTCAAATTGAGAGTTTGATGAATTCTTTAGGTCTTGATGATGCAACGCCTATAGAATCATCAATGGTTTCAAAATCAATTGAAAGAGCTCAAAAGAAGGTTGAAGGATTTAACTTTGATAGAAGAAAACAAGTTGTTGAGATGGACGACGTGATGAATGTTCATCGAACTGTTATTTACAAACTAAGGAATAAGATTTTACATTTGGGATACTATGGAATTAACGAGGATTGGTTAATTGAAAAACTTCAGCAATACGGAGGCCTTGAAGTTGAAAATGATTGGGCGAGATTTAAGTTAAAAATGGATGAAAAAGATTTCCTACTATTTATTTCTCAAGTCATGCTTCCAATAATTGATGTGAACTGGATGAATCATTTAGTTGATATGGATCAAGTTCGTGATGGTATTGGGTTAAAGGGTTATGCTCAAAGAGACCCTATGATTGAGTACAAAAGAGAAGGTCACGAAAGATTTGAGATTTTAGTTCGAAAAATTTATACCGAAACTGTTGAAAGACTTAGAAATATTAAGGAAGTAGAGAAAGTCAAAGTTGAGGAAACTCTGCCGGTTGAAAAAGCTGTTTATAATCAAAATGACTATTCCGCTTTTAAAGATGAGGCCGAAGAAACTAAAGAAACTAAACCTAAAACCATTGTTAAAAGTGAAGAATCAAAGATTGGTAGAAACGATCCATGCTACTGTGGTAGTGGTAAGAAGTACAAGAACTGTCACGGAAAATAATTTCCTATTTAACTATTTATTCCTACAATTAAAGTTATATAATTTTTAGTACGCTATATTTTAGGAGGGAATATGCACAACTTAGACATGAACCAGTTCATTTCTAGGCTTAAGTCGGTCATCTCTCTGGCAAGGAGGTTTGGTACTCATACGGGTTTAAAAGTCTCATTCACAGAACTTGAGAAGATTAGATCGGATTTTCAGAATCAAGGTTTGTCGGATGTAGCTTTAGATCTTAATTTGATTATCGAATTTCTTAAGAACGAAAGGGATGAGCAGGACTTAAAGCGTAAGAGATTGGCTGATTTAACAGCTCAAATGTCTCTTGAAGTACCAATTGGAAGGTTGGTTACTTTTAGAAACCGCTGGGCTGGAAATCTGGTCGGGAGTGTGGTTGGTTTTTTAGCTGACCGAGTTTTGATTAAGGTTGGGGATTTGGGCGAAATGGCCGATATTTATGAGGTTAGTCCTCTGGATATTAAACTTTAGCCTAAAAACCTTGGGGCGGAAAGTGTTGATATTTAAGCACTTTCCGCCCTTACTTTCCCCGGCGTTATACTAACCTATAGTTATTGACAAATTCGCACTAATAACCTATAATAATCAAGATTTGTTAATCGATGCAGAGGAGAGAAGAGATGCGTAAGGCAATATTTCTGGTAGCATTGGTATTCGTTTTGTTCTCTGTAATACCGGCATCGGCCGCTATTACGCCGGCTCCTGAGCCGATTACTAAGTGGATATCTGGTGCTTCAAAGTCCTTTAGGCCTGCGGCTGGATGGAATTGCTGGGGAAATAAAATAGGATCCCACGTTGGTCCGGTTGTAGTACGATTTTCCAAGCAGCCACCAGCTGCCTGGAATATGGTATACGCCGGATGTGCGTATGAGCCAGCAATTACCAAGGAGCGTCGTGCTCTTTGGGCAAAAAACAAGTACGGTCGTAACTTTAAAGTCGTAGACTATAAGTAGACCGTCATTAGGCGAGGCTGTGATTAACTTCACTCCTCGCCTTTTCCATTTTATAAACATTTAAATTTGAATATTCGACTATATCCTATATAATTAGAAAGCAGTTTTGCATATTAAGGAGAGTCTATGCGGAAACTTATTTTTGGAATTGGGTTTTTGATACTGTTATTGATTGCAAGTTTAAGCACTGTGCAAGCTGGGCAGTTTATCAAAAAAACCCCGACTCCAACACCAACACCGGTTGTTTTACGACCAAAGCTTAAGGTATCAGCTGCCTTAAAGACTGTAAAAGTTAATGTAGATCTGGGCGATATCTGCTGGGGAAATGTAATTAGAGTTAACTCTAAAGACACTTTCTACAACACAATGGTTCGTTTTACTTCGGCTCGAAAGGGTGTTGAGCTCTCAAATGCGTACTGTGTTTCGGATCTCTGGCGCTGGATTGTCCAGCAGTGGCTTCGGCTAACAACAGGCAGATTCTGGAATATGCGCAGTTATTGAGAATATTGAATGGTGGGTTGTGAAACAACCCACCATTCAATCACTTTCCTTTTTAACTGTATAATTAGATTAATGTTTACATTTTTTTCACTCTTGGCAAAATTCACCAGTTTAATTTTTAGAAGTTTTAAGCTAGGTCAAGGAACAACAATTATCTCAAATGTTTACCTTAAATTTTTTCCTAAGAGTGTAAATTTTGATAAATATAAATTCTCAAAAGGAATTATTTTTATCACAGGAACAAACGGCAAAACTTCCACTTCTAAAATTCTATCTGACATTTTAATTTATCTTGGCTATAGTGTTTTACACAACAAAACTGGTGGTAATATCTTAAGATCTGTCTTAGGCTTATTTCTGCTACAAAATAATAATCAAAAGAAAAACGAATATGACTTTTTAGTTTTAGAGGTTGATGAAGCTAGTGTTTATGAAATGGCTAAATACTTTCAAGTTGATGTTTTAGTTGTACTTAACTTCTCTAGGGATCAGCTTGATAGATACTTTGAAATTGAGAATATTTCAAATTCTATTCATAGACTATTAATTGAAAATAAGGATATAAATTTAGTTTTTAATTCTGATGATATCTATTGTGAAGAGATAGCAACCGGTATTCTAAACACTAAAATACCTTTTAAGAAAAATTTAGATTTACTAAGTATTTCAAATTTAAACGAAGATTTTATGGCTTATAACTTAGATGCGGTTGTTAAAGTTTTATCAGGTTATGGTTATTATCCAAAAGATTACATCACAGCGCTGCGGACTATAAAAAAGCCATACGGCCGAGGTGAAGAATTAATTTATAGAGGTGTTAAATTTAAATTGAACTTGGCTAAAAATCCTTCCAGTTATAATAGTAATTTAATTGAACTATCAAAGAAAAAAGGTTACGAGAATTTACTTTTTTGTTTAAATGATGAAACTCCGGATGGCCGGGATATTTCTTGGATTTACGATATTGAGCCTCACTTGATTTATGAAGTTGCTAATGGCAAAAGCCTTTTCTTCTCAGGCCATAGAGCCTTTGAGATGGCAAACAGAATTACTTTAGCTGTTGATGAGTCGAAGAAAGTTTTGGCTGATACTCAGATTAAAAATATAATTAATCAGATTATTAAGAATAAAGTAAATGAAATCGAAGTAATATGTAATTACTCTTCAATGCTTCAATTTAGAAAAATAATAACCGGAAGAAACATTTCATGAAATTAAAAATTCTTTATTTTTATCCTGAACTTTTAAATCTCTATGGAGATAGGGGAAATATTGAGGTTTTATTTCAAAGAGCTCGAAAAAGAGGAATTGAGGTTGAGGTTAAAGAAGTAAAATTGGGTAAGGTTTTAAACAAGGCGGATTTTGACGAAGCAAACTTTGTTTTTATGGGCGGGGGATCCGATTTGAATCAAAAAACACTTTACGAAGATTTGTTACTAAATAAAAAAGGCTTTTTAAGCGATTATATTGAAGCTGGAAAAGTTGGTTTATTTATCTGTGGAGCCTATCAACTTCTTGGAAATTATTACCAAACCGAAAATGGTGAAAAAATACCTGGTCTTGGAATTTTAAATTTATTCACAGTCAATGAAGGTGCTAAAAACAGAAGTGTTGGAAATATC
>CAMDGN010000012.1 GCA_945897985.1 candidate division WWE3 bacterium
ATTTTAAAGTTCCAGAAACTAAGTATCTTAAAGTCCCAAACCTTAATCACTTAGAAATTGAATTTCAAAATGTTTCATTTTCATACCCAGGTGAGGAAAAAAAAGTTCTTAAAAACTTGTCATTTAAGATTTCAAATAGAGATAAATTGGGAATAATTGGGGAAAACGGAGCAGGAAAATCAACAATTATAAAGCTATTATTTAGAATCTATAACCCAACTAGCGGGCAAATTTTGCTTAACGGAATTAATTTAAATGATATTGCTGATGAAGATTATTACCAATTATTTTCGGTTTTAGGACAAGCAACTGATGCTGAAAATGCGATGACTATTGAAGATATAATCTACTTGGGAGATACCTCCAAAGGTATAAATAAGAAAAAGATAATGGAAGCTTCAAAACTTGCAACTTTTCATAAATATTTACAAGATGTAGTTAAATTTCCGGATGGTTATAAGCAACTTATCGGTAATGAGTATTTTGTTAGTGTTTTTAATAAATACAGTGAAAAGAAATTTACGAGCTTATCAGGTGGACAATATCGAAAACTTATACTTTCAAAAGTATTCTATGGCCAGAAACCAATTATTGTTTTAGACGAACCGACTAGTTCAATTGACCCAAATTCTGCATTTACCATTTTCAAAAATCTTAATGCCTTAAAACATAATCAGATTACATTATTAATTACTCATGATATTCAAAGAATGCAGCTTGTGGCGAACAAAGTTCTAGTGCTGAAAGATGGGGAAGTGGTAGAACATGATACAACTGAAAACCTTCTTAAGAAAAAAGATTCGTATCTCAATCAAGCTTTGAAAACTTACATGGAAACAATTAGATAATAGGGGAGATACGAAAGAGGGGTTTTGAATGCTTTGCGAATTGCATTCAAAACCCCACCAATTTACAAGTAAAAATAGGAAAATATTCCTAGAGTTACAAGTAAATAAACTCCCTCCAAAAAATTAGCCAACGGCTTACGATCTGTGGTTCTAAGAACTTGAGTGTACTCATTAAGACTCTTAAAAAGCAAACCCAAAACAATACCAACCATAAACTCCATAGAATCCTCCTTCTATCCGCTACCATCAAGACTTTTGCCTGCATAAAATGCAATCTTGGCCCTCATAATGTTGTACTCATAATCGGGAAAGATTTTATGCCACATGACCATATAATGGTGGAACACCAGAAAATGGACTATGTTACGCAAATCATTATCACGGCAATACTTGCTCTTAAATCCCAGGATCGCTCCATGTACAGAATCAAGATCAAAATCACTAGGAGTAGTAAAAGGACGCCTCATGGACTTATTGAATTTCTCGCTAAGCCATTCCCGAAATACTTGAACATCAAAATCGTTGGTATGCAAAAAGCTCCGAACCTCTTCCACGCTAATCTTCTCCATGATAGTCCAATAGCCACCATTAGACATAGCAATCTCCTCTATTAGAATAATTTAATGGGGATAAATCTTATATATTATATCAAATCAAAAGGGCACAAAAAAAGACCGGATTGCTCCAGTCTTTTTTTGTTTAAGAATTGTTTGTTCTTCTTAAGAAGGGGATTACTCCTCGTCTTTTTTAGAAGATTTCTCTTTACCGAATTCAATAACTGGGAATTTCATCACAGCCATTAATGCGAAATAAAGGGAGGAAGTCAAGTATACAACAGTAGTGAAGATTGTTTCATAGAACTTTAATTTGAAACCTGTATCTTCAGAAACTCCTGCTTGAGTAAGAGTTAAGTTGTAAAGAACGTATAAAAGATTTGCGTTATTTGCAAAAAGGAATAAAAGAACTAGGCTTAATACTATGATTGCGTATTGGTTTAAATAAATTTTTGTCATATCAAACTATTTTATTACTATTTTTTTGGATGTCAATCAATTTTTTAAGCTTTGGATCAATCACAATTCGGCAATAAGAATTCTCTGGATTATTAATATAATAATTTTTATGATATTCCTCAGCTTCAAAAAATTCTTTAAATTTCACAACTTCCGTCACAACAGGATTTTGAAATTTATGAGAAGAATTTATTTCGGCAATCTTTTGCATTGAGGCCGAAAATTGCTCTGGAGAAGTAACCAATATCATGGACCTATACTGAGTACCAATGTCTGCACCTTGTTGATTAAGAGTTGTTGGATTATGAATTTCAAAAAATATATTAAGTAAATCCATAAAACTAATTTGGTTTTTATCAAAGGTAATTTCTACAACTTCCGCGTAAGCAGTTTCCCCAGTAGATACTTGTTCATAGGAAGGATGCGAAGTAACTCCTCCTGAATATCCGCTTCTAACATTTATAACACCACCAACTCTTTGAAATACAGCTTCTAAACACCAAAAACAACCCCCAGCTAAATATGCAACTTCATTTTGATTCATATGTTTATTCTACTGCTTATTTATTAGACAAAAAGAGTATATTTTGCTAGATTAGATAGAATGAGTACGAATTCTAAATTTGTAAATTTCATTGTCAAAATTATTATATTTTACCGAAAAGCCCGAGGTCTTTTTTCTGTCTCATTTATAAGAAATATCGATAAAGAAAAATACTTAACCAAATTACCATATCTGTATTTTGTAATCTTTTTACTGATGATTGGTACATTTATAAACTACGCCACAATTAAAGCCCCGGTTACTAAAATTAAAGTTGAAAAATATAATCTTTTTGCAGCTCAACCACTAGAGCTTGAATCAACTACAACATTTTTATACGGAATGGACTCCAGAGCTAAAAAAGTTGACGGAGTTTTCAGAGCCTATAACTGCCCGATGGCAGGAACTGGGGAATATATTGTGGAACAAGCTGATAAGAATGGAATACCTTACTGGATTGTAGCTTCTATTGCCTTCCAAGAGTCTATCTGCGGAAAATACACCCCAGAAAAAGGTGGGGTAGAGTCATACAACGCTTGGGGATGGGCAGTATATGGGGACTCAAGTAAATTCTTTAAAAGTTATGAGCACGGAATTAAAGTGGTTTCTGAATATCTAAGTAATAGATTCTTTAAAAGAGGGGTTACAGACACTTGCGACATTATGAAGGTTTACACCCCACCAAGCAACGGATCCTGGTGCCGAGGAGTTAATTATTTTGGTGAAAAGATCCAAAATTACGGCTCTAGATAAATCCCTATATTTTGTTGAAATAACAACGTTTTAACCCTATTTTCTCTCCCCAAAACTTGCATTTTCGGGCATTATTTGGTAGTATATACCTATATCAAAGGCGATTATGGTTGCCTTAAAAATACACTAGATTTCCCCCAATATTTAAATTATGAAAAAAATAATACTATTACTTGCTTTAATACTTGTGAACTTTTTGGCCCTTGCCTCAGCCTATGCTGATACAAGCCAAAAACCTTCACCAATGTTTGAGGTTGAGTACAAAAAAGTAAATAGAAAAGAGGCTTTATCAAAATTCTTTGAAAAGTACAACTCACCGCTAAAAGAAAATGTGGATACTTTTATTGAAGAAGCCGATAAATTTGGAATCGACTATAGAATCATCCCATCAATCTCATGTATGGAATCAACCTGTGGTAAGTTTTTAATTAAAAACTCGTATAACCCTTTCGGTTGGGGAATTTATGGTGATAATGCTATTTACTTCAAGAACTACGATGAGGCTATTAAAACTGTTGCCTTAGGGTTAAATAAGGGGTACTTTTCGAAAGGACACGATACTCTTGAGGAAATCGCTCCAATCTACACACCTCCAAACAGTAACAACTGGAAAAATGGAGTTTCGTTCTTCATGAATGAGATTTCAAAGTTCGAATAAACCTAAATTAACACAAGAAAGGGTAGCCACAAGCGACCCTTTTTTTAGACAAACGTAAGGTTTCAATTACAGATAAACTGTGGTATCTTGACCTAGCCGATAGTATATAGGGGAGGGATATTCATGGAGGCTGTTTTCATGCCAAAGACGGAAAAAGATTACTTCGAAGGTTATCTCGTGGGGTACAACCAGGATTTAAGTAAGGAATGCGTTATAACTTTTAACGCGACCGCCGCTAACATTCGAGTCAAGTCTGCAGAGGCGATCAAAAAGCTCAAGTCCGCTGGTTTTAACTGGACTGTACTTAACCGATCAAGAAGAGTGAAGGCATTCACACCCAACTATGAAAAGGTATCAATTATCCCAAGTACTCGGGAGTATGTATTTGTTTACTTCTATTTTCTGGAAAGGGGAGATGCTGAATCTTTTGTAAGATTATCTAAGCTAAGCGAAGTTAACGAGTGCGCTATTGTTAATATCGATATGATTAGAAAAAATCCTAATCGTACATTCAAGGAATTTCTAATTAAGGAATATTTTGATTACGAACGAATTAAACTAATTCTCGACCTTCATTTCAAAAATTAGTGCTAGGGGGAAGGTAAAATCTTCCCCCAACTCTTTTTACAATTTCCAAAACTTATAGTAAAATATACTCTCGCCTATATTGAGGAGGGGTGATGAAGCTATTTACTGTACGAAACGGGAACAGTACTCCAGGCATCGAGATCGAGATTAAGAATCTGGGGTTTGCAAAAATTCCAATAATTAATCTTGGGAGGGAAGAAATCACAATCTCACCTCCGTACCCAACAGACGCAAAGCTCTATTTCGGACACATCTTCGTGTTTGTGGGAAAGCTTTATATCATAGATCTGAAGTCAGATCTAGGGTTCGAGGAGTTCATTGTCTTTGCTGAAAACCGAGGAGGGCTAATAAGTTCCAATAAACCCGCTATTGTAGAGGGGGAAAAGGGACAGATTTTTACTTTCTCTCTAGGAGAAAAGTTTATGCAAAAAGGGGAAACCTTTCGGCATAACGGATCTCAGATTGTCAAAGAATAAAACGATAATAAATAAGGAGGGGACTATGAGGTACCAAGCTTGGGCAAAGATTGCCCATACGGATCGGCTTATATCTATTGTTGGTACAATGGGGGAGATTCGCTCGATTGTTTCAAAGATTCCAGGCTTTGTTAGGATTGTATCTTACAAACGTCTTGGATAGTTTTTTCAATGGGGTTGAAGCTTTTAGCTTCAACCCCTTAACTTTAATGATTGTTCAAATTTTCTTGTCAAAGTGATAAAATACATAAAGTTTGGGCGAGTGGTGGAATTGGCATACACGCATGCCTTAGGAGCATGTTCCTCACGGATTGAGAGTTCGAGTCTCTCCTCGCCCACCAAATTTAATCAAAACTTCATAAATATAACATTATAGGGTATAATACACCGCGGCTAAGTTTTCATATATAAGGAGTGGGAACAATGTTTACGTTTTTGTTCGAAGTCTTAAAAGTTGTTTTGGGAATCAAAGACAAAGTGTTTTGCGAAGCTTGTGGGGAACAAGTCAGAGAGGGTGAAAGACACACCAGGTGTGAAAATCGTCTATTTGTTGGGGATTTTCCAAAATGTCCTTATTGCGGTTATGCAATAACTGCGGCCGAAAGCCATAAGGAATGCTTGAAACTATTCAATAAGATGATTCGTTCAGACAAGCAGTGTATTTACTGCGCAAAAAAACTAGACGGAAATAACCACCAAAAATGTCGGATTACTCTCGGAAGATTTGTCAGTACAAGAAGACTTGCTACTTTATGAAGGAGAGAGAAGGCGGATTTGAATGAAATCAAATCCGCCTTTTTCTTTTTGTTTCTTTTTTCATGAAATTTATCTAGAATAGCTTGATGTTAAAAAAAGAATCAATTTTGATTGAGGGTGTTGAAATTCAAATTTCCTACAAAAAAATTAAAAATTTAAATTTAAAAGTCGGAATTGATGGACAAGTGAATCTATCAGTACCAAAGTTTATTCCAAGAGTTACAATCGATAAATTTATAAATTCTAAACTTGATTGGATTAAAGATAACTTAGATAAATTTTCTGAAAGTATAAAATTTTCAAACAAAAAGTTGCAAAATGGCGAAAAACATTTTGTTTTAGGCCAGGAAAAAACTCTAAAAGTTATTGATAAAAAAATGAAACACCCAAACATATTTTTAGAAAACGAAACAAATCTTGTAATGGAAATTAATCAAAATGTAAGTCAAAAAACTAAAGAAAGACATTTGAATCAATGGTATGAAAACCTTCTAATTAAAGAAACCGAAAATTATTTTAAAAAATGGGAACAAGTTTTAGGAGTTTCTAAATCAAAACTTATTATCAAAAAAATGAAAGGTAAATGGGGATATTGTGATATCAGAACAAAAAACATTTGTCTAAATTTGGAACTTACCAAAAGAAATTTAGAGTTTATAGAATACGTGGTGCTTCATGAACTCTGCCATTTAATTGTTCCAAATCATGGATCTGATTTTAAAAAATTACTAAATCAACACCTACCTAACTGGAAAAATATAAAAACTGAAATTGACTAAATCTATCCTAAGTAGAAAAACAAATATTTTAAATTCTGTAACATAGTGTATTATTTCTTCGTTGGAAGTTTACATCGAAGGGAGGGAGATGTATGAGAGAGCTACCAATTAGCTTTGAAATCGTTATTTTGTTGTTTCGGAATGAACAACGAAAAGTGATTCGAAGAAAAGTTTCTGATCTGTACCTATCAACCTACTTAGATGTAGGCTACGGTATGGCTTCAGAAGAAATCGCAAGTGGGTGGAAAATCTACTCTATTCAGTTGGAACACTTTTCAATTGAAAAAGCAGAATTTCAATTTGCTTGATAGACTGGGTTTTGGCGTGTTAACACGCCAAAACCCATTAACCGAATATTAACCTATAGCATTGACTAAATGGGTGGAGCGGTATATAATATATACAGTGTTGCTGTACCTCTATAAGGAGGTTGTTGGATATGGAGAAGAAAACATACGGAATACTTCGAGCCATAACATGGCCAATCCGCGCGATTTTCTCAGTATTGAAATGGCTCGTTGAGAGCGTGTTTCAAATTCTGAGCATTGTAGTTGGTTTTCTTGGAGTTGTCCTATTTGGACTTGGTATCATTGGCCCTATTGTGGCCATTCCCACAGCTATTCAATATGGCTGGGAACAAGGTTTGTTTTTGCTAGTTGTTTCATTGTTATCTGCTCTAATTGGGAGGCCGCTAGTGAAGCGATTCTTCGGAGTAGATCCAATTTTTATTAACTAATAATAAAGCAAGGTACAGCAACACTAACACTTTCAAATTTTTCAAAATTTCACATATAATATACAAATGAATAAAGAATACAAAATCTCACGAAGCAAAATTGAATTATATACCGAATGTCCTAAATGCTTTTTTCTAGAAGTTGTTAAAGGTGTTAAAAGACCATCTATGCCTGGGTTTTCATTAAACTCTGCAGTCGATGAACTTCTCAAGAAAGAATTTGATATTTTAAGAAAAGAAAAAAAGTCACACGAATTAATGGATAAATTTAATATAAAAGCTATTCCGTTTTCACACCCAGATTTAGAACAATGGAGATACAATTTTACAGGTGTCAGATTTAAACATTCATCAGGGATAATTCTTTTTGGAGCAGTTGATGACCTTTGGATAAACGAAAATGATGAAATTCATGTTGTAGATTACAAATCAACTTCTACCTCGGAAGAAATTACTTTAGAAGGACAATATAAAGCGGGATATAAAAGACAGATCGAAATCTACCAATATTTATTGGAACATATTGGGTTAAAAATTTCTAAAACTGGATACTTTGTCTACGCTAACGCAAAAAAAGATTTAAAAAGTTTTGATGAAAAACTAATTTTTGATATGAAAATAATTCCATATCTCGGTGATAACTCTTGGGTTGAAGGAACAGTAGGAAAGATTGTGAATATGCTTGAATCAGAGGACATGCCAATGCCTTCCTCGACTTGTAAGTATTGTAATTATATTCATGAATACAATAATTCAACAAATACTCAATTGTCATTATTCTAATATTAATTGATTAATTTTGAATTAATGTGATTTTTATAATTTAATTGATAAATTTTGAATTAATGTGATTTTTATAAAAAGAAATTGCTGCAATTAATATTCCTTTTGGAATTAAAATAACTGTAAAAACAAATACCCAGAAGATGAGTGAGATCAGGTTTTTTGGCCTAAATTTTACCAAATAATAAATGTCGGAGAGTAAGTCTTTAAAATAACCATAATTTTTAATTTGAAGAAGTCCAACATAGTTTTTTCCAAAATCCTCAATAAAAATTTCCCTTAAATAATTATTATTTTCAAAAATATCATTAGCCATTTCAATCCAAGTTAAAGTTGGGGAGGGGTTGTAAATACTTGAAACAAAGGTAGTTTGAGATGAAGAAGCTCTAACAGCTATTGAATCATAATCCAAAAAATAACAGTCTGAGATTAAAAAGTTTTGTAAAAAAGGATAAACATGGGCTGTAAAAATAAAGGGGGTGAAGAAATAATCTAAATTAGGGTATCTTCTAAAAGATAAACCTGATAATTGTCCTAAAGACGAGATCAAAGTCAAAATATCTTTCTTGGAGGAATTATTTTTAATTACCCTTAAATCAGATTTTGGAGTTCTTCGAAGCTTATGGTTTATTGATCCATCAAACCAGAAATAAGGCCTAGAAATAAAACCAATTGAATTATCATTTTCATAAATATTTATAATTTCTGAAAAGTGAGTTGTTTTTGTAATAACGTCATCTTGAGCAAACAAAAATACAACATCTCCATCCGAATTCTCAAAACATTTTCTAATATTTAAGCTGTACCCAAGATTAACTTCATTTTGAATCAACTTAATTTGACTTAAAAAATCTGAATAATTTTTAACCAAAAAATCCTGTAATTCCGTAGCGTCATCTTGAGAGTCGTTGCAGATTATAACCTCAAAGTTTTTATAATCTTGAGCAAAAAGTGAATCAAATGCTTCTTTTAAATAACTGAGTGATTTGTATGTTGGTGTTAGAACCGATATCTTCATTAATGGAATTATATATGAGATGAGGCGGTTGGCAAAAATATTGCCAACCGCCTCAAGAGTTAGTTAAATTGGAAACTCGTCCTCTGGGTAGTGAAACTTGTAAAAGCGAGTATAAATATCACTCACTTCAGCTAGTTTCTTTTCGTACTTTGGGTTGTAACTTCTGATAACTAGCTCAAAATGTTCATCACAGAGACTAACTAGACGATTGGGAACTACAATTGTGTCGTAGATAACCCTAGTTAAAAAATTACTAGAGAATATGCGGTAGACATGTTTAGAACTCTTTCCGCAGATTCCCAAATTGTGGCCCTCATCAAGATAGATGAAACAACAATGACTACTATCCCTCCGCAAAACCCAATCAACTTGGCTATTGGTGACCTTTTCATGCTTAATAGTGGACTTTCCAAGCGAAACAATTATTACTGTCAAAAGTACACTACCAATAACTATCAAGATTAATAACATATCTCTCCCTCACTAACGGTAGGCGAATCTAGGCGATTATATCAGAGAAAATCTGAAAACCATTGCAATAGCAACTAAAAAATAGAAGTAGGAGAGGTAAATCGCAGGGACTTCTTTATATTTTTTAAAAAGGATAAAAAAAATTGAAATTACTACTAATTCATAAATTAAGTATTGGGAATTAAAGTATTTTACAAAAAATTCATTATTATCAGCGAAGGGGACTCTAAATCCATAAAGATTAGTGTCTAAAGGACCAAAAATAGCTATAGTTCCCACAAAAAAATCGATCATTAAATGAGAAAAAATGGCGGTAAAAGCAATCAAATTAAGTAAACGAACTTCAGACTTATGCTTTTGTAAAAAGAATGAAACTAGAGTTATTGTTAAAAATATTACTAAATAAGGAATAATTGAGTGAGAAACCAATTTTCTGTGATTTAAATCTTTAATAAAAAAAGAGAGAAGTAAATCCAAATCAGGCAAAATAGCTCCAGTAACCCCAACAAAATAAGCTAAATTCTTGAATTTAGGGGTAAGGTTTTTATTCTTAACTAATAAATAGGTGATTGGAGCGCCTATAAAAGAATGTGCCAAAACCATATGGGTATTATAGCAATAAAAAGGGGCCTAAAGAGGCCCCTCAATATTTATAGCTCAAAGTTTACTTTTTGGCAGGAGATGAAGTTTTAAGTTCTTCAATCATTTTAGTATTTTTTTGGTCTCTGACCTCTAGCTCTACCACTTTATTATTTAAATTGTTCATATTGTTAACAAGCATATAAACAACAAAGAATAAAATTACTACAATTAGGCCAAGAATTCCTATATTTTTGCTAAACATCTCGGCAATGTTTAGGTGAGTTTTATTATGGGCGTGAGTTTTTTTCATAAATCTCCTAAAATTGATACAGTTATTATCTATACTACACACTTGTGCTAAAATAGGCAAGTTATGGATATAAAAGTTGAAAAATTACCAAACTCAGAGCTAAAAATCGTTGCTACCATCGAAAAATCAAAGGTTGCAGCCTCTTATGAAAATATTGTAAATAAGGTTATTAGTGAGGCAGATATTAAAGGATTCAGAAAAGGAAAAGCCCCTAGAGAGGTTGTTATTGAAAAAATGGACATCTCTAAGATTCATGGGGAAGTCATCTCTGACCTTTTAAAAACCTACTACCCTCAAATTCTTAAAGAAAAATCAATTTTCCCATACTCAAACCCAAAGCTCGATGTTAAAGAGTTTGAACTAGGTAACGATTTCGTTTTTGAAGCAGTTGTTGCTACAAAACCAGAAGTCAAAGTAGGAGACTATAAAAAAATCATTAAAAAACTTATCGAAGAGAAGAAAAAAGCTCTAAAGAAAGATAACGAAGAAAAAGTCAAAGAGGGGCTTGAAGTAACCCAAACTGAATCAGAACCTACTGCTGAAGAAATTGTTAACGCGATCTCTGAAGAATCAAAAGTAGACCTTTCAGAACTTATGATTAACGAGGAAACAGACAGACTTTTAGAAAGATTTATCAACCAAATTAAACAGTTAAATCTAAATGTTGATAGCCTGCTTAAAGCTCAAAATAAAACTTATGACGATCTACTTCAAGATCATAAGAAAATTGCTGAAAATAATATTAAATCCGAATTTATCTTGAACGAAATTATTAAAGATCAAAAGCTTGAAGCTTCTGAAGATGAAATCGTTGAATTTGTTAACAACCTTGGGGATGAAAATCTTAAAAACCAACTTCTTAACACTTCAGAAAAATGGTACGTTAAGACTATGATTGAGAAAAACAAAGCCTTAGATTTTCTTAAAAACTTAGGTAAGGATGAAAAATAAAATGAAAAATAAAGATATTAACAACACATTGATTCCAGTAGTGGTTGAAAAAGAAGGAAATTATGAAAGATCTTACGATATCTACTCAAGACTTCTTAAGGACTTCATTATCTTCGTGACTGGACCAATCGATATGGCAACATCAAATACATTCATTGCTCAAATGTTATTTCTAGAATCAATAGATCCAACTAGAGATATTAAAATTTACATCAACTCTCCAGGTGGGGAAGCTTACTCTGGAAGAGCTATGTTTGACACTGTAAGACACGTTAAAAACGATGTTGTTACAATCAACACAGGTCTCTGTGCTTCTGCAGCAGCTCTTTTATTATGCTCGGGAACTAAAGGTAAAAGATATTCACTGCCAGGAGCTCACACAATGATTCACCAAACTTTAGGTGGAGCAGAAGGTCAGGCAACTGATATCGAGATCTATGCTAAACAAATGATTAAAATGAAGCACGATTATGCCAAACTTATTGCGGAGCAAACTGGCAAATCATTTGAACAAGTTCTTCTAGATATCGAAAGAGATAACTGGATGTCATCTGAAGAAACCAAAGAATACGGTATAATAGACAATATCTTAGAATCTTCTAAGAAATAAACCTTAGTGGACTGTTAGCTCAGTTGGTTAGAGCGCTTCAGTGACATTGAAGAGGCCACTGGTTCGAATCCAGTACGGTCCACCATTAAAATTTCTTCTTTAAATTATTTTTTACCGTTGAAAATCTTGTAACTAAAATAAAATCCGATAAATAGCGGGATATAGAAGTAAATAAACCTAAAAATTGTAACAACAACCAAGGCATTAGCAAAATCAACACCGATTGAATACATAAACTCGGGAACAAAACTTTCAATAATACCAATTCCATTAGGGGTAGGGGAGATTGTTTCTAAAGTATTTAAAACAACATAAGATGAAGTTAATTTGGATAGATTTAATTTTTCACTAAAGGATAAACCAACTACTGCGAAAGTAGCGATATTTAAAAGGTGCAAAATTAGACCAATTCCAGCCGATTTAAGATAGAAATAAGGATCTTTTTTGATATCAACGAAACATTCATGAGCTAGATCCACATTTCTTTTAGCCCACTCCTCATCAAAATGAACTTTTTTATGAAAGTTTCTTGAGAAAAAGTTGGCTAAATTTTGAAATTTTTTAATTATAAAAATAAGAATTTCTCTTTTGAAAATTGACAAAAATACTATCGAAATCAAAATTCCGCCAAATACCAGCATTGATACCAGGTAATTTACTGGAAAATCCTCAATCGTACTTTTAAAGAAAATCAAAGAGAAAATAGTAACAATAAAAAACCCAAGGTAATCAGCTAAAAGAGCTAAAAATGAACCAGCTGCAACTTTAATTTTTGAAACTCTCTTATGTCCTGCATAATTTACAAAGGCGAGCAAACCTCCAGCACCAATAAATGGCGTAGCTACACAAACGTAAATATAGACAAAAGTAGCCTTTAAAGTTTCTACATATTTAAAATTAACACCAGTTTTATTGAAATTAATATAGAAGTTGTACGCCAACACTAAATATTTAACTACTTGGAGAAGAATTGCCAAAACAATCAGAAGAAAACTGGCTTTGCTCAATTCTCTAGGGATAGATCCCAAAAGATTGTAGTTTTTATAAATTACTGAAACGAAGTAACCAGCGGAAAGAAGATAAAGAATTTTACTGAACATAATTCAATACATTATACCGTATTTAACGCAGGTTTCTGGGAGTCGGAGGCGTTAAATGAACCAACTTTGGTTCTAATCAAGGAATAAAGAACACCTTTCGTGCCTAATTTTTCCCCTAAATGATTAGCTATAGATCTAATATAGGTTCCACTTGAACAAGATATTTCAAGTTTTATTAAAGGGTAAAGTTTGCCTACTAGTTCAATTTGAGTATTTTCTAGAAGCTTAATATCGGAAATTGTTGAGGTTACAGTCGGAAGTTCGAAGGGAGAGATGCCTTGCTTAGCCATCTTATAAAGCCTTTTACCGCCCACGCTTTTGGCAGAGTAAATAGGGGCGGGTAGAGACAAAGTTCCGATCAAATTTGTAAGTGTCTCAAGCAGCGTATTTTCAGAAAAAACAGGGGGAATAAGATCATAAGTTAAGTCCTTCTCAAGGTCAAAACTTTCAGAATAAGCCCCAAATAGAATTTCTGCCACATAGATTTTGTCCTGTTTCATGAACTCATCTTGTCTTTTAGTGTCTGCGTCTGTTAATACAATCAGTACCCCCTCAGCTAAAGGGTCAAGGGTTCCTGCATGTCCAACCTTCTTCCAGCCTTGAATCCTTTTTTCTCGATTTATAAAATTAAACGAAGATATTCCCCTCGGCTTGTATAAATTCAAAATCATAGATATATTATAACTATATAGAAGCAATTATTTGAAATTTGCTTGAAAATATGGTAAATTTCGGACTTAAGAAGTAATTATATTTCAGGCATATAAAAGCTTGAAAGCAACAAGGAAAAACTATAAACAAAAACTATACAATCAACGAAAGAATTAAGAGCCCAGAACTTAGGGTTATTGGTCCTTTAGGCGAGAATCTAGGTGTAATTTCTAAAACTGAAGCAATTAAAAGAGCCGAAGAGTTAGAACTTGATTTGGTTTTATTAGTTGAAACTGCAAACCCCCCGGTTGCAAAAATAATTGACTTTAATAAGTTCCTTTATGAAGAGAGAAAAAAGGAATCTGCTTCAAAGGCTAAATCCAAGAGAAGCGAAGTAAAACAGCTTAATCTCTCAATCGGAATTGGAGAAGGGGACATTGTTCAAAGAGTTAACCGAGCTAAAGAATTTTTGGCTGATAACAATAAGGTTAAATTTGTTTTAAAATTAAGGGGAAGGCAATTAGCTAATCCTGAGCTAGGATTTGCTAAAATTAACAGAGTTATTAAAGATTTAGAAGAAGTTGGTAGACCTGAAAGTGAACCTAAGATCACTCATAACCTGCTTATCGTAACTATAATTACAAAGTAATAAATTTAAGGATATAAAATGGCTAAATTAAAAACCAAAAAAACACTTGCTAAAAGAGTTAAAATTACCAAAACAGGTAAAATTGTTAGAAAATTACAAGGAACTTCCCACAATAAAAGAAAATGGACCGCTTCCAAAAGATTCAGAAAACTAAGAGAAGCTATCGTAACTACAAAAGGAGTAATTACTAGATTAAAAAAACTTCTACCAGGAAAGTAATAATCTGATATAATACACTCCTATGACAAGAGTAAGAGGCGGTTTTAAAACAAAAAGAAGACATAATAAAGTTTTAGCATTAGCTAAAGGATATAGACTGTCAAGAAGAACCAACATTAAAAGAGCTCAAGAAGCTGTTTTAAGGGCTGGTAACCACATTTTTGCGGGTAGAAAGCTAAGAAAAAGAGACTTTAGAGCTCTTTGGATTGCAAGAATTTCTGCAGGTTTATTCGAGTCAGAAATAAATTACTCAACCTTTATGCACGGATTAAAACAATTAAACATCACACTAAACAGAAAAGTTTTAGCTGAAATGGCATTAAGCAACAGAGAATCTTTTGATTCTTTAGTTTCAAAAGTAATAGAAATTAAAAAATAAGCTGAGTTAAAAACGTTAAGGCGGATGGAATTTATAAAATTCCATCCGC
>CAMDGN010000013.1 GCA_945897985.1 candidate division WWE3 bacterium
GCTAAATCTTTAGCTGAAGTTTTATACGGCAGTGAGGATATGTTGGTTAGACTAGATATGACTGAATATATGGAAAGACACACAGTTTCCAGATTATTTGGAGCTCCTCCAGGTTATGTAGGTTACGATAATGGTGGTCAATTAACTGACATTGTTAGAAGGAAACCTTTTTCTATTATCCTTTTAGATGAGGTTGAAAAAGCTCACTCTGACGTTTTTAACGCCCTGCTTCAAATTATGGATGACGGAAGATTAACCGACGGAAAAGGACGAACAGTCGATTTTAAAAACACTATCATAATTATGACCTCTAATTTAGGATCAAACCTAATTAAAAAGTCCGATATTGGTTTTAACAAGGAATCTACTGAAACCAAAGAATCTGAAATTGAAGTCAATCAAAAGAAACTTGACCGAGTTTTGAAGGATTATTTTAGACCTGAATTCTTAAATAGAATTGATGAAACTGTAATATTTACTAATCTTACCAAAGAAGATATTTCAAAAATTGTTGAAATTTTATTGGTCAGAACTAAAACTCTTCTTAAAGAGCAGGATGTTAACCTGGAATTGGACTCTAAAGCTGTATCTTACTTAATAGAAAACGGCTATTCTTCTGAATATGGAGCTAGACCTTTAAAAAGACTAATTCAAAGAGAAATCGAGAATAAGCTTTCTGAATTGATAATTGGTAACGAGCTTGAATCTGGTCAGGATGTCGAAGTATCAATAGATAACGATAAACTAGCTTTTAAAGTAAAAGTTAGAGAAAGTGTACAAGTTTACTAGAATTTGTTGTATTTTTACCAAATTCTGATAATATACTAATTTATGTCAGGTGTTGTTGATTTAACAAATAAAGAGCTAATTGATTTTAATTCAGGTGATACTGTTAGAATTTTCTACAAAATCATTGAAGGTGGTAAATCAAGAGTACAACCTTTTGAAGGTATTGTTATCTCCAAAAAGGGTACTGGGGTTTCTAAAACTTTCACTGTTAGAAGAATTGGTGCTGACAATATCGGTGTAGAAAGAATTTTCCCTCTATATTCCCCAAATATCGACAAAATTGAAATTGTTTCCTATGGAAAAGTAAGAAGAGCTAAACTTTACTACTTGAGAGAAAGAGTAGGAAAAGCAGCAACTAGAGTTAAAACCAGAATTATCAAAAAATAATTCTAAATTTCCAATCTAACTATTAACTTAATACATTTGAAATTTCTATAAATTTATCTATGATATAACTTATGGATTTTTTGAAGAAATTTCTAAAAATTAGCTCGAAATATCATTACCCGTTATTTATTTTTCTATTTTTCTATTTTTTGTACTCCTTTCTTATTTATAAAATAGTTCCAATTACTACTGATGAGCAATTTAGATACCAAAGAGGTTCCGAGCTTCTTTCTCATTACCTAAACTCGGGATACTTACAAACCTACATCACACCTGATAAAGAGCCTGATACCTATTATTTCTATGTTATGTTGGTCAACATCTTAAACCCTAAATTTTATTACGAGTGGTTCCACCTTCAAAATTTGCTTTTCTCCTCAATTATTTTTGTAGCAATTTATTTTATTGTTTATTCCTATTCCAATAACAAATTTTTTGCAGTTTTGGGACCTCTAGCTCTATTTTTAACTCCAAGTTTTTCCGGACACCTGGGTAGTAATCCAATTGATATGCCATTTGCCTGTCTTTTCCTGTTAAATATTTACTTAATTTACAGATTTAGGGACCGTGGATTTGATTTCAAAAAAATAATTATTTTAGGAATTTCTTTTTGGTTAATTCTTGGGTTACGACCTGTGGGTTACCAAATTTTCTTTCATTATTTGGTTTTTAGTTTTTTGTTTAACTTTAAAAAACCAGATTTTAGAAGTTTGGTAATAGGCGACATTAAGAACTTAATCCTAATATTCTTTGTCGCAAGCTTTCTATCAATTCTATCTTGGCCATATTTAGGACTTAATTATTTTAAAAATCTTCCGGGTATTTTGTTTGTTAATGCAAATTATGATAAATGGGATAATCTGATTTTGTTTAATGGGTCGTATTTATCAAAGTCAGATCGACCCTGGCACTACTTATTAACTTACATTTTCCTGACCATCCCTTCATATATCTTGTTTTCTTTTATGGGTAGTTTTGCTAAATTTCGAAATAATCTAAAAATTGGTATATTTTTCGTTCTATTTTTTAATTTGGTTTTATATTTAGTTTTAAAACCGGTTATTTATAACGGAATGCGTCATTTTTTATATGTTATTCCTCTAATTGTTTGTCTAGCCTTGTTCGGAATTTGGGATTTATATAAGTCCAACCTATCTTTGAAGTTGAAAAAAGCTGTAGCAGGGCTTGGAGTGCTAAGTATTCTTTGGACAACTTATCAAATTATCAATTTATTTCCTAATCATTACGCCTATTTCAATGAAGTATCTGGAGGTTTTTCCAGAAATTACACGCGATTTGAAACCGAATATTGGGGCGGAATTTACAAGTATGGGTCAATTTATATCAGGAACAATCTCTCCAAATCAAAACCCCATGAGTTAAAGATTTATTCATGTAATAGCGGTTTTTCTGTTGATTATTACTCCGAAAAGAAATTTCTGACGACAATTAAAAAAACTGAGGCTGATTTAATAATATGCGACTATGTTGAGGATAGAAGACTTATGCTTAAAGGTAAAGTTATTAAAGAAATCAAGCTAGGCGGTGTTTCCTATCTCTTCATTCGAGAAAACGAATTTAAATCTAAATAGTATAAAACTTGCATATTTGATAAATAATTTTATAATATCTCTACCCATCCGGGTAATAAAAGGAGTAGAGGTTATGAGTAGTAGTAGTCATGAGGTAATTGTGCTAAGAGCTGATAAAAAAACAGCTAGCTATTGCACACTGAAAAGGCACCAGTTGGTGTACAAGGCCCTAAAAGAAAAGGGGGTCTATCTTCTGAGATCTAAGTACCAGGTAATGGTTCGGAACTTTTTGGTGGAACAGTATTCGGCTGGAGAAAATCCTTCCGATGGTCAGATTCGTGGGTATATCCTTTCGAACTGCCAACCGCCCATGAAGAGCTCTGAAAGCCCAAACGTATATATTGGTAGTAAATATACTATCAACTATAAGGTACCTCGAAGATTTCGTGAAGACTACTAAATAACATCTGAAGCGGAAGCTCATCTTGAGCTTCCGCTAATTCTTTATACTTATTATAATTTCCAATACAATAACTAAATGATTTTAAAAATTAGGAATCTATTCCGCGAGAATTTGCCTGCGATAAAAGTTTGGTTGATCTTCACCATAATTCTTACCTCGCTCCCTTTTATACTATACGTTTTAGGTCTCTCTTCAAATCTTCCTTTCACTTTTAGAACTTATCTATTTGATTTCTGGGGCTATTTCTGGGACGGATCTCACTATATTTATATCTCTCAGTATGGGTATAAATTTCCTCTTCAAGCTTTTTTTCCCGGCTATCCTTTACTCCTTAAATTATTAAACTATGTTATACCGCTTTCAGCTGCGTACCGAGTAAATTATTTAATAACCTTTTTAATGATTGTTTCTTTATATAAATTTATGGATCTACTTGAAATTAAACCTGTTAATAAATTAAAATCCCTGATTTTGTTTTTAGCTTATCCAACATCTTTCTTCTTTTTGGCAAATTACACTGAGTCCCTTTATATTCTTTTATCAATCTGGGCTTTAATTTTTTTAAAAAGAGGGGATTACTTAAAAGCTTCAATCGCAAATTTTTTCCTTGGTACTATAAAAATTTCCTCAGTTATTTTCCCGATACTTTTGACCTTTGGGTTTATTAAGCAAAAATATCAATCTTTAAACTTAAGAAGTTGGTTATACCTAGCTGGATTAAATCTAATTTCGGTTTTAGGGATTTTAGGTTATTTTATTTATTTACAAATTTATCAGAAGGGTTATCAAATTTATTTCAAAGCTCAGGCAGAGTGGGGAAGAGGTCATTTTTCTTTTTTTACTGACTATATTGGACTTCAAGAGGAGTTTTATTTTGAGCGTATTTCCGAGATTGTTATATTTTTGTTGTTAATTTATATCTTTGTTAAGGTTTATAAGAAGATTGATTCTGAAATTTACGCTTTCTCGCTTTACCATTTCCTGCTTCCAGTTTTAACTGGGACCTTGCTTAGTTTGAATAGGTTATCTTTATATTGTTTTCCAGTTCTGCTTTTTATGTTTAGTAAATTAGCCTCCAATAAAGTGGCGTATTACTTAACTTTAATTATATTTATAGCCTGGCAGTTAGCCGGCATTTATACATTTATTAACGGAAATTTTGTAGGTTAAAAAATATTTAATGGTGAGGGCGGTGAGATTCGAACTCACGACAAACGGCTTAAAAGGCCGCTACTCTACCGCTGAGCTACACCCCCATCATATTATTGGTGACCCTACGGGGAATCGAACCCCGATTATCGGAATGAAAATCCGGTGTCCTGACCTTTAGACGATAGGGTCAATAACACTAGAATTTTATCAAATTTTTGCAAATATACCAATAATTTTGTTAAAATAGGTTGAAAATGGAAATACTAACAGCCGTCTACTTATTTTTATCCAGTCTATTCTTAAGCATTATACCTGGTCGTGAGTTTAAAGAGGGGATCTTTCAACAACCAACTTCTTTTTACCCACCACTAACTCAAAATTCAATTGAAAAAACGGTCTCAAAATTAATCTTCAGGGGTTTATTCAGATACAACACCTACGGTGAGCTTGAGAACGATTTGGTTGATACTTACCAAATTTCTGATGACGGCTTAACTTATACTTTTAAGATTAAAGACAATCAATACTGGATTGACGGCAAAAAGATTACTTCAGATGATATCTTATACACTTCCTACAACTCACCATCACTTCAAGGGATTTCTACAGATAAGATTGATGATTTAACAGTAAAATTTAAACTTCAAAATAAGTACTCCCCCTTTATTTCTTTAATGACTCAAGGAATTGTTCAAAATAATTCCTTGGAAAAAGGTAATGACTTAACCCCTGTTTCCTCAGGTGATTTTAGAGTTGTTAAAGTTAAAAGATCGGGACCAATTATTAAAGAGATTACTTTGTATTCTTCAAAATATAAAATCTCAAAACTTACTTATAGGTTTTATTCTAGTGAGGATGAATTATTCACTGCTGCAAAACTAGGTGAGATAGACGCTTTTACTACTGAGCAAGAGCATGATTTACCTAATTTCTCAAATTATAAATATCCCATAATTTCAAATTCCTATGGCTTGTTTTTTAATATGGCTCAAGAGAAATCTATAGACGTAACTCTCAGAAAAAATATTGCCAAAGTTATTGATTACGAAGAGATAGACCAGAAATACGGAATTCCGGTTGAAGGGGTTATATCTAAAGATGCTGTTTATACTGACAAAAAAGCTACTATAAACCCATTCGATTCTAAATTTAAGGATAACTACTCTGATAAGGAATTAATAATTAAATCAACCAATTCTAAGAGAAATCTAGAAGTTCTGAATGGGATAAAGAACTATCTTGAAGAATCACTAGAACTTTCAATAGAGATAAAATTATTTTCAAATCAAGATTTTATTGAGGAAGTAGTCAAGAAGAAAGACTTTGATGTGATTTTCTTTGGTATCGAAACTCAGAAGGATCCGGATAGGTATATTAACTGGCATTCATCAGGAGTTAAGAGTGGATTTAACTTTACTTCATATCAAAATGCTGTGGCTGATAAAGCCCTTGAAGAAGGAAGATCCCAAACTGACCAGACTAAAAGGATAATAAATTACAACAAATTTCAAGAAACTTTTAACAAAGATTTGCCAGCTATATTTTTATTTCATCCGTTTGTGAATTATTATATTTCGAATCGAGTCACAGGAATTGGCGAAAAATATACTTTTGACTCCTCTGATAGGTACCTAGATTTTATAAACTGGGCTATAAATTAAGGTATAATATAAGTCTATTTTGTTGGTGGTCTTAGTTCAGTGGTAGAACGCCTCCCTGTGGAGGAGGATGTCATGGGTTCGATCCCCATAGATCACCCCAAATGATTTTCCAACTCGTCAGGATCTCCAAATATCTCAGCAGACAACTTAAAGTACCGGTTTCAACCCGGCAAAGTCTACTACTTTGCCGTCGTATTTTTTATAAAATCTTTTAGGGTCATACCAAAAGAATACTAAATTATTGGGAGTTCTTAAAGTTATTTACAGACAACTTTGCATAGTAAGTTACATAAGTAACAAAGTCTGATTCTCTATTCTTTTGATTATACTTAGCAACGCCATTATTGATTCCTTCCCAAACTGATGGAAGTAACTTTTCAGCTGTAAAATCTTCATCTTCAAAAATTAAAGATAAATATTCAGCGAATCCATCCGGTGAGAAATTTGTTTTAAATTGTAAGTTTTCATCAATAATCATAAATGAGTGTGGGGACATTTATAGTCTGTCCCCAGGACTGTGTAAATACTACCGACTTCGAGTAATTTCCCCGTCCTCTTCAGCATCGTCCCGAGCATCGTGCCACGCTTTTGCAACTTCCTTGTTTGAGGAATTGGTTTCTTTTGAAGCGTCTTTCTCGGTGTACTTTTTCTTTGAAGAACTATCGTTATCTGCGATGTCTTCTGCTAACACAACGTCATTAAACCAGCCCATTGCACCCTCCTTGCAGGTGAATGTATCTTATCTCTCCTTTCGGATTAACATTAATATATACCAATGGTAAGTAGATGCAAGATTTATTTTTGAGGTTTTTGTGTTTTAGGATTAGATGCTGCCCAAAATACGAGAAGGACTTTAGCACAGCATACAACCATTTCAAAAGTCCTTTTATAGATTACACAAAGATGATTGGTGATATAGACAAACCTTGTGAATGGTATGTAAAAAGGGAATTAATTTTTAGAGACACTTTGGATATCTCTCTGTTAGCCCACACTACCGACCCCATTAAAATTTCCAAGTTGCAATTTAACAAAATTTTTAATATATTAGTTACACCGTTATATAAGGAGTAGAGTGTGATGGAGATTTATGTAGTGGACGTAGTTGGTTCATTCTATAAACTTTTGACTAGCAGCAATCCGTTTCAACCTAATTGCCTCGTCAAAGTTAGCATTAAGAACAAAGAAACAGCTACCTGGGAGTATCTCGGGGAGACAGTATTGGTAAGTAAACTCAAGCCCCAGTCAGTTTTTGTTGTCGAAAGTTGTCCCATTATTGTTTCTAGGGTTCACTACAGTACTCTTTGATTCAAATTCTCCGTTACTTATAATAGAATAAGTAGCGGAGACATTTTTATGGCATTTATCAAAAAAGAAAAGAATTTTATTAATAAAAACTACTTAGAGATGTCTGTTAAAGACATGGCCAAGATTCTTAAAACCTCTGAGAACGAAATCTCTCAATATTTAATTAAAAATAATTCAATTGATAAAAAAACTAACTCTACCTTAAACGAGAAATCTTCAATCTTCCAAGATTTTGAATTTAAATCTATTAAAGATGTATTTTTTGATAATTTCTATTTTTGGTTAGGAATTGCGGTTTTAATAATTGTTTTATTCTACCGAAGCTATAACTCTATCCTTCTTTCTGATGAAATGACAATGTTTAATGATTTTGCATCGGGTAGATGGGTTTGGTGGAAATTGCTTTATGGCTCGATGGTTAATCAATATCTCGCCTTTGCATTCTTTGGTATTAGTCCTATTGGATACAGAGTAACTGCTACTGGTTTTCACCTGGTTAATATCTTTTTATTTTTCTACCTGTTTAGAAATTTTATTTCTGAAAAAATACTCAAGATTACAATTCTTCTAATTTCAGTCCACTCTATTTTTGTAGAACCTTTGACATGGGTAGCTGCTAATCCCTATATTTATCACGGTTTTGTTTATTTATTGATCATGATTTTTTCATTTAAATATGAGAAAACTAATAAAATTTACTTTTTAATTTTGTATTACGCTTTAGTTATAAATTTTACTTTGCAGGGAGGGCATACTAACTTCGCCCCCTTAGTCGCAATAGTATTCAATCTTTTTATCTTGAAGAGAAGTTTTAAAAAAGAATTAATTCTTAGTGGTTGGCTTTTACTTATGATTCCGGTATTTACAATGTTAAATAAGAAGGATGTTGATGCTAGAGTTGCTTCTCTAACCACCGGTCCCTATTGTGAAAAATTTGTTCAAACCCTTCCTTTTACCGTTGCTAAGTCTATGGAATTGGTTTTTTTCCCTTTTTCTCTAGCTTTATTTCATGAAGAAACATTAACACCTGGATATTATAATTTTGCTAGAATTTTGACCCTAGGGTTTATTTTTTTAGTAATCTATTTATTTTTTAAGAAAAAAACTTATTTTGGAATAGTTGCTGTAGCCTGTGCCTTTTGTATTTATATCTTTTCTCCGGTTCAGATAGCTTGGTTTGTTGCAGAAAGGTATATGTACCTTACGACTTTTTTTGTCTGCTTACTTCTAGCTATCTTCTTTAATTATTTGAATAAAAAAGTTCCTAATCTTGGAAACCTGCTAATCGCATGTTATTTCTTCTTTTTTCTATTTACAACTTTTAATAGATTTAACGCCTGGGCTAGTGCTGAAACTCTTTGGGAGGAGAATATTAAAATTGCACCAGATAGTTATAGAGTTAGAAACAACTTGGCTGATACTTATAGTAAGAACGGTAAGTTTGAGCTGGCCACCAAACAATTTTCAGAAGCCCTGAGGATTAACCCTAACTTCGTTGATGCTTACTTTAATCTAGCCAATTCTTATTTAGCTCAAAACAAATTTTCTGAAGCTGAGGCTTATTTATTAAAGTCTGTTCAAATGAACCCAGCACTGGTAGAATCTTACCTCAAGCTTGGTTTGATAAAAGCAAACACTGGTAATTTTAAAGAGGCATACTATTATATAGATAAGGCCTTAGAAATTGAACCTAACCTTGAAATTGCAAAAAATTTAAAACAACAAATAAAAGACTATGAAATTAAACAAAAGAACTAAAATAATAGCTACTGTAGGTCCAGCTTGTGAAAATCCACAGATAATGGAATCTCTAATTAAAGCTGGTGTAAATGTATTTAGATTTAACATGAAACACGGCGAAGTTGAGTGGCACAAGAAATTTATCCTTCAAGCTAGAGAGATCTCTGAGAAGATAAATACTCCTCTTGGAATATTAATTGACTTACAAGGTCCTGAAATCAGAATCAAAACTTTTAACGGTAAAGTTCTTGATTTAGATAGAGGTTCTAGAGTTAAAATGACTTTAAATCCTCAAGCCTTAAACGATGAGGAGTTAGTAATTTACTCTCCCCAAACTGGTGTTGTTTCTTCTCTAAATACTGGAGACCGAATTGTTATTGACGACGGAGCACTGTTTCTAACTGTGGTTGATAAACAAGCTGAGTTTGTAGTTCTTGAATCCCATTCTAAAAATCCATTAAAAAATAACAAATCATTAAATGTAATCGATAAAGACGTGGATCTTCCTTCTCTGACTGAGGAAGATAAAAAAAGATTAACTGTAGCTGAAGAAGTTAAAGTTGATTTCATTGCCTTATCTTTTGTTAGAGAAAAGAACGACATCTTATTTTTAAAGAACGAAATGAAGTCAAGAAATATTGACGCTAAAATTGTTTCAAAAATCGAAAATAAAAAGGGAATTGTAAACATTGACGAGATTATCGATGAATCTTACGCAATTATGGTTGCTAGAGGTGATTTAGGGATCGAAACTCCTATTGAAGGTGTTACTTATATTCAAAAAGAACTTATTAAAAGATGTAGAGCAAAATCAAAGCCTGTAATTGTTGCTACACAAATGCTTGAATCTATGATTACTTCTAAGTTTCCAACCAGAGCTGAAGCCGCTGACGTTGCAAACGCAGTGTTCGACTACACTGACTGTGTAATGCTTTCAGGTGAAACCGCTTATGGAGCAAACCCTTTAGAAGTTGTAGAAATAATGGCCAAAATTTGTTCCTATAACGAATCTGTAATTCCTGGGTCAACTTTCGAGTACACCGAGATGGACAACACTAAATTTATTGCTTCTTCCGCTGCTTCAATTGCTAAAGCACATAACATTAATAAGATAATCGCTTTAACAGAAACTGGTTACACTGCAAGAGTTCTATCAGCTTTAAGACCTAAAGCTGACATAATTGCTGTTTCTGATTTTCAAGCAACTGTTTCTTTACTTAATATGTCTGGTGGAGTTCTTGCAGTTAAAACTAAATACGAAATCCATGATTTAAGTTCTTATGAAAAGATAATTGAAGAGCTTGTTGAGACAGGAATTGTAGAAAAAGGCGAAACTGTTATTGCTGTACATGGTCAAACATTTGGTTTACCAGGAGGTACAAACTCCATGATGATAGTCCAGATTTAAATCTTGCACTTGGCCTTTTTTTCGGTAAAATTTAGATATGAATAATGAAACAAAAAATCTTAAATATGTTATTGGTTTCTTTTTAGTTCTTTCTATTGTCGCTTCGTACTATATTGGTTTTATGAGCGCTAAACTTGGACTTTCTGCTCCATTTATTCCTGGAACAATTGCTCAAAACCCATCTGCTGCTGCACCTGAACCAAAACTTGTTGAAGAAGTAGCCCCTGTTCAACTAACTGGGGATGAGGTATTTAAAGGGGACAAGAACGCTAATATGGTTCTTGTTACATTTACAGATTTTCAATGCCCGTTTTGTGCTAAATTTCACCCTACTTTAGACGCATTATTTGAAGCTAATAAAGGTTCAAAACTTGTATTTAAGCATTTTCCTTTAAATTTTCATCAGTACGCTAAAGATTTCGCAACTATGTTTGAATGTGTAGCCAAAAATCAAGGTAACGACAAAGCAGTATCATTTGCAGAAGATTTATTTGCCAAAAATCTCTTACTTCAAGGTCAAATAACCTCAGCTGATGGCTTAAATATTTTCCAAACCTTTGGCTTATCTGAAGATACATTAAACAACTGTAAAAATGATTCTTCAATTACTTCAAAAATTACAAACGACTACAACGACGGTGTTTCTTTAGGAATTAACGGAACTCCAGCTTTATATATAATTAATACGAAAACATCTAAGGCAGTTAGAATCAACGGAGCTTTAGACCAAGCTACTCTTCAAGCTGAATTCGATAAAATAAAATAATGGCTGGTAAACTTTATATTGTCGCTTCTCCAATTGGAAATATGGATGATATTACATTAAGGGCTTTAAAAGTTCTTAAAGATGTTTCTTATATTCTTTCAGAGGATACACGGGAGACTCATAAGCTGCTTAACCATTTTGAAATTCAAAAATCTCAGATTTCATACCGTGATCAAAACCATGCTTCAGTCTTAGTTAAGATTATTGATTTGATGGATAACGATAATGACTTAGCTATTCTTTCTGATCGAGGAACACCCCTTATTTCCGACCCAGGGTTTAAGTTAGTTCGTGAAGTTATTAATAAAGGATTTGAGGTTGTCTCTATACCTGGACCTTCCTCTGTAATCGCTTCTCTTGTTGTTTCAGGATTACCCACTGATAAATTTACTTTTTTAGGCTTTTTACCGAGAACTCACTCTCAAAGAGTTAAAATAATCCATAAATATGGTGAATTAGATTCCACCTTGATATTTTTTGAATCACCCTATAGAATTCTAAAGCTATTACAAGAAGTTAAAAATACATTAGGAGATAGAGATGTTTGCGTTGTAAAAGAACTTACCAAGCTTCACGAAGAAATTTATAGATTTAATTTAAGAGATCTGGGTAGTGTCAAAATAGACCTTAGAGGTGAGTTTGTTGTACTAGTCTCAAAAGAATAAATATGGATAAAGAAATACTAAAAATAGAAAATCAAAAATCTCAACATATAACTACGCTTGTCAAAACTAAGGTTAAAAAAATTGATGACAGTTTAGGCAATTTAAAGCAGGAGAGTATCGAAAGACTAAAAGCCATCCGAGAACAATCTCTCTCCTACATGGACATGTTGGATACAATGGAATCCCTTCAAAAAGAACTGGATGCTTTTGATACTGAACAGGTATTTAAAACTTTAAATGAGCTTGATTACCTTAAAAATAATCCATTTTTTGCAAGAATAGACTTAAAAGATAAAGACGCTGTTGGTGAGTCAGTTTATAAACCCTATTACATTTCTAAATTTGGTTTTTTTGATAATAATGAGCCCGCTTTAATTGACTGGAGAGCTAAACTTGCCTCTGTTTATTACAAATACAGATATCACCAGGATAATGTTTCCTATGAGGTAGACGGTGAGAAATTCAATTACGATATGAGTTTGAAAAGAACTTTTGAAATTGATGAAGGTCAGGTTCTTAAATACTTTAATAACGATATTCAGTTAACAGAAAATGAGTTAATAATCGAAAAGATCAAAAACAGAACCGGAGGTGTTTTAGAGGATATTGTCGAAACCATCCAGGAATCTCAAATGAAAATTATTGAAAGTGATCCTAGAGAAGTGTGCATAGTTCAAGGTTGCGTTGGCTCTGGTAAATCTACAGTTGCAATCCACAAGCTTTCTTATATTTTCTTTAATTACCCACAAGTTGTTTCTGCTGATAGATCTATTTTAATTTCAAAGAATAGAGTGCTTGTAGATTATCTTTCATCATTATTTCCTAAACTTGGTATTTTTGATCTTAAATACGCCACAACTAGGGACCTTATTTTTAGACAACTTACTCTAGAAGGAATTAAAATTAAATTTAATTTGAGTTTAAACACCGACATTTCTGAGTTCAACTCAGGATTTTTAAAGAATTTTGTAAATAAGTTAAGCTTAGCTAAAGCTGACTGTTTCGACTCTATTAACGAGATTTTAGCTAAGGAGAAATATCATGATTTAATGAGTTTTAAATTTAATTCTAAATCGTCAATATTTGATAACTTTGATGACTTGTTAAACGATATAACTCTTTCAATTCAAGACTTGAAAGAAGAAATTAAAGAACATCAGGGAGACAAGTTTTATATTGAGAGATCAAAAGAGGTAATATCTAGATTCTCGCAATTAAAAGGAGAGTTGATTTCAAAGAAGAACTCTATTTTAAATAGACACTTCAACAGAATAACTACAGATTATAATTTGAATGATTTTTTAGGGTATAAAGAGGCGTTATTATACTTAATTATTTTCCATGATTTTTATGGCTTCAAAAAAAATCAGATGTACGAATACTGTGTTATTGACGAAGCACAAGATATGTCCCTAATTGAGCTTTTATACATCCAACAAATGGTTATCAATAACAGGTTTTGTATCATTGGTGACTTAAACCAAAATCTACATAACAACCCAATTACTAAATGGGAGGAAATTTTTGATTTATTTGAGGGAACTAAAATCTCAACTTTTCTTCTTGAAACAAACTATAGATCTACTAAAAACATAGTAGATTATGCAAATAAGGTTATTTCACCATTCTCAAACCTATATTTACCAAAACCTATTGAAAAAGAAGGTTCTGAAGTAATTCAGCTAACTGAATCAAGGGATGTTTTACTTTCTACCCTCAGGGAAATGTTACGAAATGATTATAAAAATTTATCAAAGAGTGTTGGTTTTATCTTCCACAACTCCGAATTAAAAGATGAGGTAATTTCTATACTTAAAGAAGAGATTTCTGATCCTGAGAAGTTGTTAATACTCGATGAATTTAAAAAAGGTACCTACACTCCAAGGGGCGTTTACGCCTTAGATTTCGACAACTGTAAAGGTTTAGAGTTTAATAAGGTTTATCTTTTTGGTTTTGATACTGCAAAAATTTCTGACTTTGAAGCTGCAAAGAAGGCATTTGTTGGAATCACGAGAGCGATGAACGATTTAATAATTGTAAATCTAAAATAAATTGAAGCTTAAAATGTAATTTCGATTTTTGTATTAGGGTTTATCTGATTAAATGAGGTATCAATTAAGTTATCTTTAAGAATCTCACCGTTTATTTTTACTCGGACACTAGAGGAATTATTAATAGTTTTAATTTTATTTCCTTCGTAAAACTTAACAATATCAACATTTACGTCCGAGATTGACTCAATAATTGAGAGTAAGCTCTTTCTAGAGTCAAAATCTAATGTATATTCCTTTCCATTTAAATTTAAGAAATATGTAATTTTATTAATTGGTTCAACTTCTACTTTATCCCTAAATGGAATTATATTTTGATACTCGTATCCAGATTTAAAAATAAAGATAATAATTATATAAGTAAAAAGAACGAGAATAATTTTAAATAAGTCTCGGTTAAGTTCGGTTTTTAATAGATTTTTAAAATAGTTATTTTTTTGATTCATGTTAAAATTACAATATGACTACTAAGAAATTAATTATAATAATTATAGCAGTTTCTTTCATTGGATTTATTATTTATAGAGTCACAGCCCCTTCTTCAGTAAAAGCAAAAAAAGTTTCAGTCATAACAGCCGATGTTGTTAGATCTGTTTCAGCATCTGGCTATATTAAATCTCCTCTTGAAGCTTCCGTTGGTTTTCCAGTATCAGGTAAAATTGTTAGTATTTACAAAAAAGAAGGAGACAGCGTAAAGCAGGGCGATTTAGTTGCTCAAGTTTTTAATGAGGATATCTATTTTGATGCTGAGTCTGCTAGAAAAAAGAAGGATAGTGCTCAAAAAACACGAGATATCTACCTAGAT
>CAMDGN010000014.1 GCA_945897985.1 candidate division WWE3 bacterium
CTTGTAATTGGTACTGTTGCTGGATTACTTCTTACACCTGCAACAGGTGAGCAAAATAGAAAGCAAGTTTTAAAGGTAGCTCGAAAAGGAAAAGAAATGGCTGAGGATTTGTATGAGGACTTGGAAGATACTTACGAAGATGTAAAAGAAGGCGTAGAAGAATACACTCATGAGGTTTCAAAAAGAGTTCAACCTGTTAAAAGACAAGCGATTAAATACGCAGCTAAGGCTCTAGATTCCGCGGAAGATACTTTAAAAGATACTCGAAAGAAATTTTTTCGAGGTGTTAAAATATAGTTCATGGAGCCTCTAAAAAACCCAATCGAAATTCCCTCACAACCTTCTGAATTACCTTCAGTTGAAGTTCCTAAATCTATTGAAACTGAAAAACCAGTTTCTCAAGCTCAAGTCCAGGCAGAAGTAGAAAGTAATGATGATCCTTTGGCTGCTGAAACTAAGGCTCTCGAACTCGACCATCCTGATATTGCAGGTGCCATTGCAATTCCTGCTATTGAAGGAAGAAATCCACAAGGCGATACTTTAAGCGTAAGTAAAAATGAGGATATGATTTTGGGTCAACTAAATAGAGTTAAATAATTAAACCTGTTTAACTACTTCAAAAATTGTTATTGTTAGATATATGGAGTTTATTGATCCTAGAGTTTTTATACTTATTTCTTCAATTCTTTGGTTTGTTTTTACACCTGTCTTCTTAATTATATTACTTCCACTTATTTTCTTTCTATATAAAAAGTTACTTTACGGAAAATTATCTCCTAAGATGATTACCCTTTTTGTAAAAATAGCAGGCTATGACGAAACAAACTTTAAACTTTGTGATCAATTGTTTGCAGGTTTATATGGTATTAAAAGGCCTTTTTACCAAACAATTTTTGGAATAGAAAATCGAATTTCCTTTGAAATTGTTGGAAGAAGAGAGGGAATTTATTTTTATGTAACTTGCCCTGAAAGTATCTCATCATTTGTAGAGAAACAAATATATGGAACTTATAAAGTTGCTGAGATTGATTTTATTCCTGTCCCAAAATTATTTGACAGAGGAACCTACAACATTGTATATGAGTTGAAACAGGAGATGGGCCCTTATACAATGATTAATTCATTTGATGATAAACAAGATCCTTTAAAAACCATTGTTTCCACCTTTACCAAATTAGGTGGTAACGAACTTTTGGTTTATCAAGTCATTATTTCTCCAGCTCCGAATACTTGGGTAAAAGCGGTAAGAGGGGTTCTGGCTAACGCTGCAGCAAAAGAAGGAGGAGGTTTAGACCCAGCTTTTAAAGAAAGTGTTGAAAAGAAGATTGCAAAACAAGGTTTCTACACTGTAATTAGGCTAGTTTCAGTATCTGAAGACTACAACCGAGCTCAGATTAATATTGATAATACTCTAGCCTCTTTGGGTCAGTTTAATAATCCGAAGACTAATACTTTAGCAAAGAAGTTATTTGTATTTAAACCTATTACTCTTAGAAAATTTCTTTTAAGAGAGTTAAATGTTTTAGATATCCATATCCCTCTTTTTGATATTAAGCTATTTTTAAATAATTCTATTTTTAACTCTGAGGAGTTGTCTAACCTATACCATTTTGCTAATAAAGAACTGGATGTTACAGGTATCAAAAGAACTGATTCCAAGCAAACATCTGCTCCTGGAAATATTCCAACCGAAGGGATTGTTCTTGGAAAAAACAAATTTAGAGATATTGAAACTATAATTAGAATTAAAGATTTCGATAGATTAAGACATCAATATATTATTGGGCAAACCGGAAGTGGAAAATCTGTATTTTTATTTTCCCAAATTATTCAAGATATTTACCGAGGTAAAGGTCTATGCGTAATTGATCCACACGGACCTGATATAGAAAATTTACTTAAGAAGATCCCTCCTCATAGAGAGAAAGATGTTATTTATTTTAATGCAGCAGATTTTGATAGACCTATCGGGATAAATATTTTACAAGTATTAACTGACGACCCGGTTCTACGAGAAATTCAATCAAATATTATCATTAACTCCTTTTTAGAGCTTCTACGAAAATTATATGATCCAAATAATCAGGGAATTGTAGGGCCGTTCTTTGAAAAAGCAGTCAGAAATTGCATGTTAACGGCAATGACAGATCCTAATGCAACTCTTATGGATGTAACTCAGCTTCTTCTTGATGACAAAGCTGCTGAGAAATATTTACCAAATATCAAAGATCAGCAAATAATTGATTACTGGAAAATAGAGAGGGCTCAGATGACAGATCAGACTAGAAGTGAATCGATGGGCTATTTAACTTCAAAGTTCTCAAAATTTACTCAAGATAAATTTATTAGAAATATTGTTGCTCAACCAACTTCAACAATTAGCATTCCAGATATTATGCAAAACGAGAAAATTTTATTAGTTAATCTTGCAAAAGGTTCCATTGGTAATGAAAATTCAACTTTCCTTGGACTTCTTTTAGTTCCAAAAGTCCTTGATTCAGCAATGACTAGAAATGAGAAACTAACTAGAGGTGAAAGCTTTCCTGATTTTTATCTTTATGTCGATGAATTCCAGAACTTTGCAACGGATGCTTTCGAGTCTATCTTGTCTGAGGCAAGAAAATTCAAGCTTGGTTTGACTGTAGCAAACCAATATATTAAACAACTTTCTGAAAAAATTAAAAATGCAATTGATGGTAACGTTCCGACCAAAGTGTTTTTTAAAGTGGGTGTTGATGACGCAGAGTATTGTAAGAAAATGATGAAATCTTTTGAAGAAACAGACTTTATGTATGTAAAAATGGGAAATGCGTATATAACTCTTTGTATTGATGGATCAGCAAGTAAACCGTTCTCTCTTTCAGTTGATCGAGAATTGGTTAATCCTTTCAAAGAGGACCCTGAAATGGCTAAAAGAATAATTGAGCATTCTAGAAATACATACGGACGAGATGCTGCTCAAATTGAAGCTCAAATTAATGCAAAATACGCTTCAAATTCCAGTGCTGCAAAATCAGAAACCCCTGAAACTGTAAATGATACCTCAAAGAAGTTTGACGATGATTTTTTTGCTGATTTATAGTGATATAATTTGAAATTATGAAATCTATTGACGTACGAGACAAATATATCCAGTTCTTTGAAAGAAATGGTCATACTCATATTCCTTCAGCCGGAGTAGTTCCTGAAAATGATCCTACTACACTATTTATAAGTTCTGGAATGCAACCTTTACTAAAATACTTCCTTGGAGAGGTTCACCCTTCTGGAACTAGAATCGTAAATTCTCAAGTTTGCTTGAGAGCTCATGGTTTTATGGACGATCTTCTTGAAGTTGGTGATAATAGGCACACTTCCTTATTTGAAATGCTTGGAAACTGGTCTTTTGGTGATTATTTCAAAAAAGAGCAAATTCCCTTCTTTTATAATTTCCTAACTAAAGAACTTGGAATCGATCCTCATAAACTATACATCTCTTGTTTTATAGGTGACTCAGAAAACTCTATTCCAAAAGATAACGAAGCGGTTGAGATTTGGAAAAATCTTTTAACTGAAGATGGTATTGATTGTGAAGTTGTTGAATTTGAAAACATGGAGCAAGCTGATAAAGAAGGTAATAAAGGAGCTAGAATCTGTTTATATCCTTCAAAGAAGAATTGGTGGAGTAGAAACGGTGTTCCTTCAGATATGCCTGAAGGAGATATCGGTGGCCCTGATACCGAAGTGTTCTTTGATTTTGGTTTTGAACACAACACCCAATACGGGGAGAAATGTCATCCAAATTGCGATTGTGGAAAATACTTAGAAATTGGTAATTCAGTTTTCACCCAATATATTAAAAAGAACGGGAAGTTCGAAGAACTTCCTTCTAAAAACGTTGATTTTGGTGGAGGTTTGGAAAGAATGGTTGCTGTTTTAAATAATACTGATGATGTTTTTGAAACAGACCTACACCAACCTATAATTAAGAGACTCGAGGCCCTACTTGGAATTTCATACTCTGATAATAAATCTTTATTTAGAGTTATTTCTGACCATATGAAATCCTCAACTTTCCTTGGTTTTTACGGTGTAATACCTTCAAATAAACAACAAGGCTACGTTTTAAGAAAGTTCATTAGAAGATCCGCAATCAAAATCTACTTATTTAATAAGGAACTTGATTTCTCAAATGTATTAAAACAAATTCCAACTGCGGTTTATGAGATTTATAAGGATGTAAACCCAAAGTACGGCTTTAACGTAAAAGAGGAGATGTTGACTCAAATTTCCGAAATTATTTTCAATGAAGCTGAATCCTTTAAGAAGATACTTTCAAATGGTTTAAAGCAAGTTGAAAAAGCTGATTTATCCAAAGTTGATGGTAAATTTGTTTTCGATTTATATCAAAATCAAGGGTTTCCATTCGAGGTTTCCTATGAAATCTTCAAATTAAGAGGAGTTGAGATTTCTCAAAAAGATTTTCTAGCTGAATTCGAAAAGCACAGAAATATATCCAAGTAATTTTGCTATTATAAGAGTAATGCTCTTAGATAAATTTTTTAAGTTTTTAAAGATAAATACAGAGTCGCCTTTTTTCCTAACTATAGACTTGGGTTCTGAAACCCTCAAGGTTTTATTAAACGAGGTTATTGTTGAGGAGAATGAGGAAAAGGTAAGGGTTAAGAATGTTTACAAAGAGTTTGTTTCATCAGATATATCCTATTATGGTAAGGTTGTTGATTCCAATAAGCTAAAAGATATTCTAAATAAAATTCTTACTGATATTAAGAAAGATATGAAGGGTAATTCTGTCTCGAATGTTATCGTGACGTTAAGTGGAAATAATTGTAGGTCTATCATGACCACACTTCAGATTGATAGACCTAAATCCTCCCCTATTTCAGAAAAAGAAAATAATGAAATCTCACAAAAAGTTTTTGAGGCAGCTTATAAAGAGCTTTCCGCTGTAATACGTGACGAATCCGGAGAAGAGAATGTTGAATTTGAGTTAGTAGATTTTATTCCGGTCTATATGACTTGTGATGGTAGGGAAGTTATAGATTTGCTCGGGGAAGAAGGAAATGAGGTTCAAGTTTGCTATAGCGTTTTCTTTGGATTATCAGAAACAATGAGTACTTATAAAAAACTACTTAAACCATTAGGGCTTAATATAGTTTCATTTGTCTCAACTAATACAGCTATTTTAAAATCACTTAAAACCTCAAAAAAGGACAAAATAGACTGCGTAATTCTTGATATTGGGGGAAACACGACTGAGGCAATTATTTGTTTTGGAGGTGGTGTTTATTTGAACAAAGTTTTGGATATAGGGGGTTCTGATTTAACTTATGAACTTGCCTCAAAATTAAATCTTTCCTTTTTAAATGCAGAGAAAGTTAAACGACTCTATACCTTCAATAAACTAAAAGAAAAGGAAAGCGCTGTAGTTCAAAAAGTAATTTTATATAATTTGAACAACTGGCTGGTTGGTCTCGAAGAATTATTTTCTGACTTTACTCATGTTAAAGTATTTCCATCTGATTTTTATGTCCTAGGGGGATCCTCAGAGTTACCTGATATTACAGAACTCTTGTTTGAAGAGCCTTGGACTAAATCTATTCCATTTAAATCACTACCAGAATTTAAGAGAATTGATTTTTCAAGCCTTAAGAAGTTGAACAAAGCTCAGATTGAAAGGCCTAGTGAGGATTTGATTCCTATTTTAGTTTCAATTGAATATTTAGAGAAAAGAAAAAGATAATGAAAGAATTTAAAATAGAATATAAAGATTCATTAATTAAAATATTAAACACAATTGTTTTGAGTGGTGCTAAAGAAGTAAAGCTGGTTATTGATGAAAATTCAATTTTATTTAGAAATATTCTAAATCTGAGAATTTTGCATAAAGTTACCAAACATTCAGGAATTATATTAAAATTAGACACGTCTTCAGTTAGAGGACTTGCGATGATCTCCCAGCTATGGAAAGACCAAAAAGAGGACTCATTTTCTAAATTTCAAGAAAGTGAGGCTGAGGTTTCTGAGTTAATAGTAAGTGAAAAACCGAAATTAGAAATGAACTTAAATAAATTTAACTTTTTTAAAGAAAATACTACACTACCTTTAATTTTAGGTACACTAGTTGTAGTTATTGTTGGTGGTTACTTTTTAATCTCTTCGAAACTAACTGCTAATGTAGACATTAAAGTGGGTGCTGAGAGGTTTGTTAAATCTTTTGAAGTTAAACTTTCAACAACATCAAATACTGATATTGAGGCAAGGGTTTTAAGGGTTAACTCTTCTTCAAGAACATTTAGTGCGGCCAAAGAGATTGATACTACCGGAAAAACTGATGCTGGTTCTAAAGCAGTTGGGGAGATAAAAATTCAAAACAAGACAGATAAAGATATTACGTTAAAGACTGGAACCAAGTTAACTCTTGATGATGATAAAACTGAGTTAGTTTATGTACTAACTGAAGAAGCTAAGGTTCCTGCTAGAGCCCTAACATCTAGCTCTGCAAGTTCCTATACTAACGGTGAAGTGGTTGCTAATGCGGAAGCCTCAAATTATGGATCTACTTACAACATTGCCGCTGGCAATGATTTAGTTATCTCGGGTCACTCATCCAGCACCCTATCCGCCGTCGTTTCATCTTCATTTGAAGGGGGTATTAAAAAGTCTTCGACATCAATTACAACCGAGGATTTAAAAAATGTATCTAGTGGTTCTTTAGACGAGTTTAAATCAAGCTATAAGAGTGAAAATAGTAGCGACAAGGTTGTCTTAAAAAATTCTGAGGTTTTCACAATATCAAAAGAGACATTTAGCGGTAAACTTTCTGACCCAACAGATAAATTAAAAGTTACTCAAGAGATTGTAGTTACAACTCTTTCGTATGACCAAAACGAGGCGTTAGCTTTCGTTAAAGGTTCTATTAAATCTTTAATCCCCGATGGCTTCGAGCTTTATGGTAAAGATCTACAAATTGAGTTTAGTATCTTAGGCAATAGTGACAAAACTGTTTTAAATTCTCAACAGGCTGATTCTCAACTTACAGTCAGAAGTTACAAGATTCCTGTATTTGATGCAAATAAAATTAAAACAGATTTAGCAGGAAAAACTTTTGACGAGGTCGAAGCTTACTTAACTAAACTTGATAATGTCATAAACTATAATATTGAATTAAATTACAGTATCCCATTTGTAAAAAGCTTGCCTAAGGATACATCAAGAATAAATGTCACCATCTCGCGAGACTAAAGAAACAATTTTAGGTATTGATTATGGACTTACCAATACAGGTTTGGCCATTTCGATTGATGGAGTGGTTTCTCCTTTAAAAATAATTAATTCAAAAAACTTTACTTATTTTCAATCAGAAATATCGAGTTTAATTGTCAAGTATAGAATTAAGAAAATAATAGTAGGTATACCGTTAAGTTATGATGGGAAGGATAACAAACAATCCCTAATTGTTAGGCAAACAGTAAATAATCTCAAAAAATATATTAAAGTACCTTTTATCTATATTAGCGAATACGGTTCCACTCAATCTTTTTTAGCCAACGGGATTATGTCCAATATCTCCAAAAAGACTAGAAATAAGGTTAACGATCATTATTCAGCAGCGATTATTCTTGAAAGTTATTTTGAAAATTTAAATTAAAGTTCTGAATTTAAGGTTACGTTTTTGGTTACAGTTTCAAGAGGTTCCTGAGTATCATCTAAAATTTCATCAAATTGATCCATATAAATAAAATATCTCAAAAATGGGTTAAAATTGAATCATGTTAACAACGACCCTTGCGATTTATTTTTTAATATCTATTTCTTACGCTATTTTCATTTTTATCACTTCTTATAAACAAATATCTAACTTTATCTTGAATGTTTTATTCGGTCCTTTTGCGATTATTTATAATATTTATAATAATATTTTTGGAATTGAAGAGAGGTACTTCTAATGTATAAATCAGTCTTAAATGGTTATGAGGCAATTATTTTTGATCTTGATGGTACTGTGGTTCAAAGTGAAAATATATGGCAAAACGCTATTAGAGCAATCTTTGATCCTGAGATTTTATCTGATAAACCCTACTACGGGGAAAGAGGTTTACAGCTTCGAGAAAATATTGAGTTAATAATTCTTAAAAACCAATTAAGAGCTCAAGTAAATCCTGATGTTTACTACAAGCTTATTATTGGGGAATTTTTTAATAATTTTGAGGATGTTGAGTTAACTCCAGGATTTCAGGAATTGGCGGAAAGACTTAAGAAAGACGGTAAAAGGTTAGTACTCGCCACGAACACTGATCGAGATATAACTCTTGAGGTCATAAAAAGATTAAAAATTGAAAATTATTTTGAGTTTGTAATTTCTGGTGAAGAAGTTGCACTTCGAAAACCAAATCCGGCTATTTATATTGAAGCTATCAAGAGACTTAAATTACCAAAAGAGAGAATTTTAGTTTTTGAAGATTCCCAGGCGGGTGCCCTAGCTGCCGAACTTGCAGATTTAAATAAGATTGTTGTATTGCCACCAGATCTCTCTCCTTCAATGTATGGATCAAAAACTAGAAATTTTATTGATGACTTCAATGATATTAACGACTATATTGACGTAGATGCTGATACTTTTATTGAAGATTTCTTTAGTAAGTAGTTTCTATCGTTAAAATTTCGTAAAAATTTAAAAATCCAAATAATTTTCTCAAAGCTATCAATTTTTCAGTAGACTCTAAATGGGAATAGACAATCACTCTATTTTTTTCACTTTTAACCTTTTTAAAAGACAAATTTCCTGTAAACCTAAGTATTCTAAGAAACAGAGGAAAGGTTAAATGGCTTGATTTAAATGTAATTTCAATTTTGGTTTCCTTCATCTATTAAGTATAATATAACGTTATGAATTCATATACACCGCAGAAATATACAATAACCACCTTTGGTTGTCAGGCAAATCTAGCAGATTCTAATACTATGGCTGGAATCCTAGAATCTCTTGGTTTTGAGAAAACTGACGATTTTAAAGAATCCGATGTTTACATAGTCAACACTTGTTCAGTTAGACAAAAGTCTGAAGATAAAGCTTACGGTTTAGGTCGGGAGATTAAAATCTTAAAAGATGAAGGCAAGAAAGTTCCCTTTATTGTTATGGCTGGATGTATGGTTGGGTCTGTTACTGGGGAAAGGCAGAGATACGCTTTAGAGGAATTGCAAAAGAAAACTCCTTGGGTTAACGCCTATATCAACCCTCATCAAATTTTTAACTTACCTCAGATTTTATTTGAAAACAAATTAATTAATGATTGGGCGAAATCCAAATTTGATCCAAACCAGGTTTATGGTTCCCAAAGTGATAATAAACATGTTTTTATTAACATTTCTTTAGGCTGTGATAACTTTTGCTCCTTTTGTGTGGTTCCATACTCAAGAGGCGCTGAGATTTCTAGAAGCAAGGATGAGGTAATAAATGAAATCAACCATTACCTTTTGAGAGGGTTTAAAGAGTTTACATTGTGTGCCCAGAATGTTAACTCCTGGGGACTTTCCATGTCTGATAAATTTGACATTAGAACTGGTTCCGATCAAAAGCTACCTTTTGCTGATTTGTTACGAGAAATTCACCAGATTGAAAATGTAGAAAAGATTGATTTTCTTTCTTCTAATCCTTTTGATTTCACAAATGATCTTATCGACGCTTTAAAATTACCAAAGATTTCAAATTATCTTCACATGGCAGTTCAATCTGGAAATGACGATATTTTAAAAAAAATGAACCGAAGACACAGCGTGTCTGATTTTATTGATCTTGTTAATAGGGTAGTTGAAGTTAAACCTCAGCTGGAATTAGGAACAGATATTATTGTTGGATTTCCTGGAGAAACAGAAGCGCAATTTTTGGATACAATGAAGTTGTTCGAGAAAGTAGCATTCAAAGTCGCATTTATTTCAATCTATTCTCCAAGAAAAGGCACCCCTTCAGCTAAATTATATAAAGACGACATTCCTTTAGAGGTTAAAAAAGAGAGGCATGCGAGGCTAACTAAGGTTTGGAAGGATTCTTTAAAATGATTTTGCCTGTTATTTTAGGACCCACCTGTGCTGGAAAAACTTCCTTAGCTTTGAAGATCGCAAAAGATATTAATGCCGATATTTTATCTATTGATTCTAGACAAGTGTTCAAGAAGTTAGATATCGGAACTGGTAAATTTAAAGACAGGGCCGAGATATTAAAACAAGAAGGTTATTGGGAAATTAACGGGATTAAAATTTATGGATACGATTTTTTAGAAGTTAATGAAGATTTAAATGTAATTAAATATTGTGAATTTGCCAAAAGGGTAATTGAGGAATCAAAATCTAAGAAAAGAAATTTAATTATTACTTGTGGCACAGGTTTCTACTTGGATTTCTTGATGGGTAATATTTCATACAATGAAATTAATTCAGAACGGAAAAATCTCTTAAACACTTTAAGTTTAGATGAGTTGCAGTCAATTTTCAGAAGTTTTGAAACAAGGCCCGAAGTTGATGAGAAAAATAAAGTTAGATTGGTAACTTCAATTCTCAGCTTAGAGAACCCAAGCGCTCCAAAGAAATTTTTTCAAATCGGTGGGGTCGAGTACCAAATCTTCAAAATTGAAGATACTCGTGAGAACTTTTATTCAAATGCCGATAAGTTTGCTGACTTAATTTTAAGTGAAGGAGTTATTTCAGAGTATGAAGAATTGGTTGCTGAATATGGTACACAAAGATCTTTAAGCGGTTTAATTTATTCTGATATTGCTGAATATGTACTTGGGAAAATAAATAAAGATGAGTTGTTAACTAAAATTAAGTTTAGTCTTCATGCCTATATAAGAAGGCAGGAAACTTATTTCAAAAAAATAAAATCTGAAGTAACTACTTCTGATAGAAATCTCATTGCTGTAAAAATATCAAATCTATTCTAGAATAGATGCAAATGAAGGATCATACAGTAAACGTTCCATTTAAAACCGTATTCTATACTTTACTCAGTCTTGGCGCTGTTTACATCCTTTATTCAATGTCTAGCGTTGTATTAACAGTTATCTTAGCAGTTGTTATTGTTATGAGCATTGAACCCTTAGTTAAAGATTTACTTAGGGTTAAATTATTTAATAGAGATATATTTTCAAGAACTTCAGCGGTTTTAACTTCCTATGCTATAGTACTGACCTCAGTTGTACTAGCTTTTTTCTTCGCTTTACCTGAGGTGGTTGGTGAATTTCCAAGAATGGTTACTGCACTAGAGAGAATTATTGAACAAACTGCTACAAAATATAATGTTGGTTTGGATATTTTGCCTGATTTGAGTCAATATGCTGAAAGAGCTGTTTCAATTAGTTTAAATTTCTTTAGCAATGTTTTTGGGCTTTTGAGTTTGATACTTCTTTCTCTATACATGAGCCTTGATTGGGAAAAAATTAAAAAGTTTTTCCATAAAATTATTCCTAATGGAAAAGGTTCTGTTTTTGACAAAATTGTTCACGAGCTTGAAGTTTATATCGGTTACTGGGTAAAAGGTCAGTTTATTCTAATGTTAACAATAGGTCTATTCTCAACAATCGCTCTTTATTTCTTAGGAAATCCTTTTTATCTCTCCCTTGGGTTGATTGCTGGTATTTTAGAGATCGTTCCTATCTTAGGTCCTCTTATTTCTACATTTCTGGCTGTAACTGTTGCGTTGGCTTTTGGTGGTCAGAATATTGCCATTATCACTTTAGTAATTTTTTACGGGATTCAGTTACTTGAGAATAATTTATTAGTTCCAAAAGTAATGCAAAAAATCTCTGGATTTAGCCCTGTTTTGATTCTACTTGCCTTTCTAATTTGTTCTAATTTCTTGGGTATTATCGGCGCGATTTTAGCCGTTCCTATTTTAATGCTTATTAACATTTTGATTAAATATCTTCTAATTCAAAAATCCCAATAATTGTAAAAACTATACTTGTTTCTGAGAGGAAGAATGTTCCTGATGGAGTTTACTTTTTGTTTCTGAGAGGAATAAGCCGGATTCTGTACTTGGTCGTTTTGTATTGTTTTAGGCAATACTTAGCGATAAGTTAGCGACTATTTATCTAGTGCCTCTGCCTCTGATCTCCCCGAGAAAGGTAATAACGATCAAATCGGAGTTGCTGCGGGTGGGATTGCCCTTTTCAGTTAAAACCATCTCTTTCGAGTGCAGGTCTTAAATAGTTTCTGTTGCTCTCAAATAGCGTCAATTCGCCATCTGCTCCGTACCCTTTTCAAGGCGGGAGACTAGCTGTTTCCAGTCGGAGGTTGCCCTCCATCCCCTTCTCTACGCAGTCCGGACTTTCCTCTAAAGTTTTCACTTTAGCAGCCGCTTACCTCTCAGAAACACTGATATTGTAGCATTTTTTGATGTTTTTTTAAAGTAATGGTAATATATTCTTTATGAATCCTAAGAATAAATACCTTGAACTTTCTCATTTTCAAAGAAGATTGATTAGATTCTTAAACACCTTCTTAATTTTCTTCGCACTTCCACTAGCGTTAATTTTTTATTTCAACTATGCAGTAAACAGGCCTTCTCAAACTTTCAAAGAAATTAATTACAATCTTAAACCAGGTGCTTCATTAGAAACTATCTCAAAAGATTTGAAAGACCAAGGGGTTATTAACTCAGAAAATTTATTTATTATTTATTCAAAGATCTATAGAGTTTATCCAAGTCTACAAGCTGGAATTTATACCTTTCCAGCTGGATCCTCCCTAAAACAAGTTATTAATCAATTGCAAAGTGGGTCTAATGGTGTGGCACTTCTATTCTGGGAAGGGAAGAGGTTGGAGGAATTTGGTATCCTAGCCGCTTCAAAACTGACAGCATTTGATTACGAAAGATTTGTAGAAAAAACTAGAGGAAAAGAAGGGATGCTATTTCCTGATACTTATTTCTTTTATCCATCCGCCAATGAAGATGATGTTATTAAAGCTATGACTGATAACTTTGAAGAAAAGATGGCAAAAATAAAAAAAACCGAGGCTTATCAAAAAACAAATTTAACTGACACCCAGATATTTACAATCGCATCACTGCTTGAAAAAGAAGCACCAAAAGGTGAGCAGAGAAGGGTTATTGCTGGAATTATAATTAATAGATTGAGTAACAATGATAGGTTAGGTATAGATGCCTCAAATCAATATGGAGTTGCAACCAGGGGTGTCTGCCCTAATAATTACACTAAGAAGGTTTGTCCTGATCTTGAAACTGCTAAGACAGTTGTTTGGTGGAAATCAGACTTAACTAAAAGTGACTTAGAGTACAATACCCCATTCAACTCCAGAACTGAGAGAGGACTTCCCCCACACCCGATTTCAAGTTTTGGTGAAGACGCCATTCTTTCCGTACTTAACTACGTACCATCAAATTATTATTATTATTTACATGATATCAACGGCGGTGTTCATTATGGCACAACTGCTTCCGAACACAGCGCTAATGTTTCCAACTATATCAGATAGAATTTATAATAGATTTCTTCCTATTTATTTAAGTGCGGTTTTGTAGCATAATTTAATAATGGTAAGTAATAGCCTCATCAAATTTGAAAATGTCTTCAAATCATATCAAGGCGAACAAGTCTTAGAGAATGTAGACTTCGAAGTTGCAAGAGGTGAGTTTGTTTTTTTAATCGGTCCCTCAGGTGCCGGTAAATCCACAGTTATTAAACTTTTAAATAAGCAGGAAACTCCTTCGGCTGGAAAAATTTATATTGATGGTACAGACTTAGCCACAATTCCTTTTGAAGAGATGCATAAAATTAGAAGAAAAATTGGAATCATCTTTCAAGATTTTAGGGTTATTAAATCAAGAAATGTTTTTGAAAATGTTTCAATTTCATTAGAGGTTGTTGGTGCAAAAGAATCATTAATTCACGATGTTGTTCCAAACATCTTATCGATGGTGGGTTTGCAACATAAAATTTACAAAAACCCGACTGAGTTATCTGGCGGCGAAATTCAAAGATTAGCTATCGCTAGAGCTTTAGCTCATGAGCCTGAAATTATAGTTGCCGACGAGCCTACAGGAATGATTGATCCAAAAGCTTCCGGAGAAATAATGAATCTTTTACAAGAAATTAACAAAATGGGAACAACAGTTTTGATGGCAACCCATGACTACAATATT
>CAMDGN010000015.1 GCA_945897985.1 candidate division WWE3 bacterium
GCTACAAATCTTGTAAACCAGAATGTTCAAATAAACTTCTCACTTGGAAGAAATGATTCAACAACAATTCTTGCTTCAACTTACCTTACCCCTGAAGTTGTAACAACCGCTTTAGGATACCTACCTTTCGACTCTGCATCCTTCACTTCAGCCAACATCATTTCCGCTCTAGGTTACACCCCATTTGATTCAGCAGCTTTCACGGCTTTAAACATCACGGGCGCTCTTGGATATGTTCCATTTGATTCAGCAGCTTTCACTTCTGCAAACATCACGGGCGCTCTTGGATATGTTCCATTTGATTCCGCTTCATTTACATCAGTTAACATCACCAATGTTCTTGGGTATACACCTCTTAAGAACACAACTGATACATTGACTGGTGATTTAACAGTTACTGGTGCGCTTTCAACTGAGCAATTATATATTGGTGATTACCAACTCACCAGCAGATTACAATTAGAAGCTCATGTTGCAACCAATAGAAAATTAATATTTGATATTGGTGCCGCAAACCTTTCAAACGCAACATTTGGCCTAAACCTTCAAAGTGTTTTCTTCACAACCCCTTCAAATGCAAAGGATAAGAACTTAACTTTCAATCATATGGCTGCAACCGATAATATAATCGTAGATATTTTCAAAGCAGGGACTTTACCAGCAATTTACAACAATACTCTTGATGTTTATGGAGCAACAATTGCTGCAACTTATTTCTCAAACCCAGCAGTTGGCTCGTTTAACTTTTTAGGAGACGCAAATTTTTCTGGAAATCTATCAGCAGCTAGTGCAAGCATTACAGGAAACTTTTCAGCCGGAACAGCTTTCGTTAACGGCTACTTCTCAGCAGGTAATTCATCTTTAGCCACGACATTAATTAAAGGAAACTTAACTGTCTCAAACCCATCAGGAACTTCCATAATGGATTTCTATGCAGATGGCGGATCTGGTAACAACATTATGATGAGAAGTAATCTGGGAGGTACAGTTTTAGCTCAAATTAACCAGGACTTCACGAATACATTAGAGATTGAAAATCTTGCTACTAACGGAAATATCCACTTTAATTTTCCTAATGATGGAAATCTAAGAGCCTACATTAACAGTGTTCTACAAATGGATTTATCTAAAACTCAGCTTGACTTACAAAATAATAATTTAATAACTACTGGAAACATATCAGCAGGATATGCCTCATTCACACATCTTGGTGTTGACGGAAACTTCTCAGCCTCAGGTGGATTTCTTACTAACCTTGGTGTTACAACCGACTTCTCAGCTGCAAACGGTAACTTCGCAACACGACTATTTGCAACTAACTTCTCAGCTTCAGCTGGATTTCTTACTAACCTTGGTGTTACAACTAACTTCTCAGCCGCAACTGGTAACTTCGCAACACGACTATTTGCAACTAACTTCTCAGCTTCAGCTGGATTTCTTACTAACCTTGGTGTTACTACCAACTTCTCAGCAGCAAACGGTAACTTTGCAACAGGTCTTTTTGCAACAACTTACTCCGGAGCTTCGATAACTCTAACTGGAAATATTCTTGCGGATACATTTCAAGGAGAGGCCGATGCGGTAGGTTCCCCATCTTTTACATTCCAAAATAACCCAGATACTGGTATGTACAACAATAATAATACTACCGAATTAAAATTCGCACTAAATGGTGCTGAAGCATTGTCGATCGAGGGTAACGGTGCTGTAAACATTGGAAATGCGACTATTGCTACAAGAAGACTTACTGTTTACGAAGGCGGTCTAACAAACACTGGTTCTGCTGGAGCTATTGTAAGATTTGCTGGTTCACTCGGTACATGTGATGGTAATCCTAGATCAAACATGTTCTTCTTCTGTACTTCGGACGAAAGAATTAAGAAAGATATTTCTGACGCCGCACCTATTTTAGAAAAATTAATGGACGTAAAAGTAAGATCTTTCCGTCTAAAATCAAACGATTCTTTCACCAGCTATGGAGTTATAGCTCAAGAATTACAAACAGCAATCCCAGAATTAGTATCAGTTCAAGATGAAGATACTGGTTATTTATCTGCCAGAGAAGTTGACGCTTGGATGTTATTAAAGGGTATACAGGAGCAAAACGAAATCATTATCAACACATCCCTAGCTCTTGGAAACTTAAATTTAACTTCAATGCAAAATTTATATGATAATTTCATAGGTACAATTGATAACCTTTCAATGTCAACTGAAAATGGGTCTTTAGTTGTAAATACAAATCTAACAGTAACTGGAAGATCTCTATTCAACGACGCTTCATTCACAGGAGATGTAACAATCGGACAAATGAAATTTGATTCTCTAAACAACGACCTAAGCTTCAACGGAACCAGTTGTGTAAATATCGACGGAACTTTAAATACAAGTCTATGTGATTCGCAAACAATGTATTTGATGAAGAACAAGGCTGGAAATCTAAACATTTTTGACGGAAAAGTTGTTATCAATCCTCTAGGAGAAATGACAGTTGAGAAAATCCAAGCTGGAGAAGTTGCTGCTGCTAAAGTTAAAGCTTCTGAATACGAAATCATTGCTGGTTCTGAGATATCTGGAAATACAGATATGCTTGCTGGACAAACAGAAATCACAATCTTAACTTCTAAAGTTAAATCAAATTCAAAGATTTTCGTAACTGCCAACAACAACTTAGATGGAAAATCTCTATACGTTTCTGACAAAGTAGAAGGAGCTTCTTTCAAAGTTAGACTAAATCAAACTCTTTCAAGTGACATCAACTTTGATTGGTTTATATTAAATATTGAATAAGAGAACTCTTATCTCTAATATAGTTATATGGAAACAAATTCATTTGAAGCTAATCTAAAACATACAAAAGACGAAGGTTTTGTTGAAAAAATTATCGATTCCTTGCTTTATGTAAATGGGCTTCACAGCGCAAGAGTTTTTGAGGAAATTGTTTTAGAGAATGGTGCTAAAGGTTATGTTTTCTCAATTGATAGAGACCATGTTGTCTGTTTGCTGACTTCCCATATTTCTGCTACTAAAGGCACTAGAGTTTCAAGAAGCAATAAACTAGTTGAAGTAAGTTTGGGAGAAGGTTTAAAAGGAAAAGTCGTCAATCCGTTTGGTATTTCAATTGATAAAAACAATCCAACCGTTAACTGTACTGAGTCCCGGATTTTAGATTCTGATGTCCCTACAATCAAAGATAGGGCTATTATAGATGAAAATTTAAACACAGGAGTTACAGTTGTGGATATGATGATTCCTCTTGGAAAAGGTCAGAGAGAGTTGATAATAGGCGAGAGAAATACTGGTAAGAATTGGTTTGTAAATTCAGCAATTAAATCTCTATCTAAAAACGGAATGATTTGTATCTATTGCGGTATTTCAAAAAAGAAAGCTCCTCTTGAAGGTATACTCAAAGATTTAGGTGAGTATGAATTTGCGAATAACATTATAAGTGTGGTTACTTACGCCAATGACTCTCTCGGTGTTTCATACTTAGCTCCTTATTCAGCTATGACAATCGCTGAATATTTTAAAGATAAGGGTCAGGACGTACTTGTAGTATTTGATGATCTGGGCACACACGCAAAAGTTTATAGGGAAATCTCGCTACTCTGTAAAAGATTTCCCGGAAGAAACTCCTATCCTTCAGATATATTTTTTACTCACTCTAAACTACTTGAAAGAGCCGGAAATTTTAAGCATAAGAGTACAAGTGTATCGATAACTTGTCTGCCGATGGTTGAGACAATTGGTGGAGATATTTCTGGATATGTTCAAACAAATTTAATGTCGATGACCGACGGGCATATCTATTTTGATATTGATTTGTTTAATCAAGGTGTAAGACCTGCTATCAATTACTTCCTTAGTGTGACAAGAGTTGGAAGACAGACCCAATCTCCTATTAAATATAAAATTAATAGGGAATTGAGTAATATCCTATCCTTGTATGAGAAGACAAAGGCTTTTGTACATTTTGGTGCGGAGATTTCAGAAGGAGTAAGGTTAAATTTGAGATTAGGTGAGAGGTTACTTCAATTCTTCGATCAAACTGGTGAGGTTTTAGTACCAAATAATATTCAGATACTTGTTTTCACCTTAATCTGGAGTCAAAAGTGGGATAGGTACACAAAAGACGAAGTTCAAAACGAAGTAAAGCGTCTCATATATTTATATGAAAATGACAGTAATTTTATGAAATTAGTTGACGAATTGGCTTCTGTTTCTACTGACTTAAATAATTTTCTAGAAAACTATTCTAAATACGAAACAAAACTTAAAGAAAAATTATTTCCTAAGCAAACCAAAAAATGAAAAACTCAAGAATTCTTAAAAGAGAACTAAATACTGTTGGATCCCTAAACGACCTTATCTCCTCACTTGAAGAGCTTTCGGCTATGAGGTACCGAAAAACTAAGAATAGTGTTTTAAATACTAGAGAATACCTTGATGAGATAAACTTTCTGTACAAACAAGTAAAAAATAATTACAAAAGAGTTGTTGAAACTAGCGGGAAAGATTACAAAGAAGTTAAATTCAGGCAGCCCTCAAAAGGAACTGTCTACGTTTTGCTAACAGCAAATGGGGGTTTGTTTGGTGACGTAATTGGTAAGAATTTTTCTAACTTCCGAAATTATGTAACAAGAATTCCTGCGGATGAGATTTTAGTAGTTGGAAGTGTAGGACAAAAGCTGATTGAGTTTTCCGATCTTAAAGACAAGATAGTTTATAAATATCTTCCGTTAAGTGACTCTAGTGGTGATAGAGAAAATCTAGATTCTATATTGAGGTATTGCTTAGAATTTAAAACTATCGTCATCTTTTATACAAAATTTGTTGAAATTTTAAATCAAAAGCCTATGGCTGACTCTGTAACAGGGGATATTGTATTTGAAGAAGCTATGGCGTCATTTGATAAAGATCAACCTCAATTTGATAGAGATTTTTTATTTGAACCTGATATTGAGAAAGTTCTCGGGTTATTTGAAACACAGATGATAAACACACTGTTTGAGCAGAAAATTCTTGAATCAGGCCTTTCTAAATTTACCTCTAGAATGGTTGCACTTGATTCAGCTTCTCAAAAAATTAAAGAGAGTTTAGGTAAACTAAAGATCGATTACCAAAAGGTAAAACATACTGAAAGTAATAAAAAGGCTAACGTACAAATCTCAGGTGTTATATCATTATTATAGAAAATTATTATGACTAAAGAAAAAAAGATTTTAGGAAAAGTTACAGCAGTTAGAAACTTTGTTATCGAACTTGAGTTTGAGGACGACTCGGGTTTGCAGATGGGGGAGGTTCTATTTCTAGAGGACACCCCTGAGATTAAAGTAGTGGCTCTTTCTTCTTCAAAGAATCCTAACTGTTTCTTTTGTGCTTCAATGGGTGAAGTTTACAATATTAAAAGAGGGGCCTTGTTTGAGAGAACTTCTCAGATAATTCAAATTCCAGCCGGAGAGGGCGTATTAGGACGTGTATTTGATATTTTTGGTAGTGGTATCGACGGACTTGGTCACCTCAAAGTTGATAAATATGAAAATTTATTCCAGAAAAAAGAAAACTTTTACACAACTTCTTTAGATAGTTACGAAAATAATTTTTTAGAAACAGGGATTAAAGTAATTGATGTCTTCTCTCCTTTAATGGGCGGCAGAAAAGTTGGGTTATTCGGAGGAGCTGGTGTAGGAAAGACTGTGTTATTGTCTGAAATTCTCCACAACGTTATTAATCGGAACAAAGAAAAATTTATATCCATCTTTGCAGGTATTGGTGAGCGAACTAGAGAAGGGCAAGAGCTCTATGAAGAGCTTAAAAGAACCGGTGTAGCTAATCAATCAACATTAATTTTTGGAACCATGGGCTCCAATCCTACAATTAGGTATTTAACAGGGTACGCAGCTGTCGCACTAGCCAGACACTTTAGGGATGTACAGTCAAAGAATGTTTTATTTTTGGCAGATAATATGTTTAGATTTGCACAAGCAGGTAACGAGTTATTCTTGCTAATGGATCAAATTTCCTCAGAAGACGGTTATCAAGCAGCCCTGGTATCCCAAATTGCTGATATTCATGAAACATTAGTTAATAGTGAAAATAGAAGCATTACTACTATTGAGGCAATTTATGTTCCAGCTGACGATATATTTGACCCCGCTGTTCAAGAAGTATTTGGGTACCTTGATTCCTCGATTTTACTTTCAAGAGAAGTATATAGAGAGGGAAGATATCCCGCTGTTGATGTGCTTCAATCCACTTCCTCTTTGATTAGTCCTGAAGTTGTTGGAGGATATCACTACAATATAGTTCTTAAATCTAAAAGTTTGTTAAGAGATGCTCAAAGTATTGAGAGGATCGTAGCTTTAGTTGGGCTATCAGAGTTGTCAGATTCTGACAGGTTAACCTACGAAAGAGCTAATAAATTAAAGAACTATTTAACTCAATATTTTTTCACTGCTGAGAAGCAGACTGGTAGGCCAGGATCTTTTGTTCCTTTAGCCAAATCTCTTCACGATATTGACGCTATACTTTCCGGAAAAGTTGATGAGATTTCTGAAGATAAATTTATGTTTATTGGCTCTCTTGATGAAATAACCAATGGATAATGCCAAACTGTTTCTTAATATAAAAAGTAGGGAGAAAATTTTTTATAATGACTTTTGTGATATTGTTTCGAGCACAAACGAGGTAGGGCCTTTTGACATACTCCCTTTTCATATTAGTTTTGTTTGTTTAATTAAAGACTATGCGCACGTCTATGTTGGGGATTCTAAGATTTTGGAAATGAAAATTGGTAGCGGGATACTTAAAGTGGAAGATAATAGAGTATCTATCTTTCTAGATGTATAATTAGCCGGACATGCTTTCGTAGTTCAATGGATAGAACATATCCGTCCTAAGGATCAGATGTAGGTTCGATTCCTACCGAGAGCACCAAATTTAACACTATTTTTATTAATTCAATATAATAAATATATGCTCAAGAAACTTACAGACGCGTTTTTAAAAACTTCTCCAAAATTGTTCTTGTCTATTGGTTTACTCTTGGTCCTGCTAACGTACTACCAAACCATATTTCAGGAGTTAGTTTATTATTACAACTACATTATAAATAAGCACTTTAAGGTTGAGGTTGTCAGGAACGTAACTAAAATAAATCCAGAGATTATCTCTAAAATTAATACCGACCCCACAGCTATTTCAATTAAACCTGTCGATACTAATTTCGGAATCGTTATTGAGAATATAAACGTAAACGCTCCGATTGTGAAGGATGTATCAATTATAGATACTAGTTCCTACCTTGAATCTTTAAAGCGTGGTGTAGCTCACGCTTCATTTTCCGGGTACCCAAGTGAACAAAATTCTAATGTGTATTTATTTGCTCATTCTTCAAACAATTTCTGGGAATTGGGTAAATATTCGTCAGTTTTTAATCTAACTTATAAGTTAAACATTAAAGATCAGATCAACTTGTTTTACGAAGGTAGGAGATACATTTACGAAATAGAGAATAAGTTACTAGTAAATGATTTTAAAGTTGATGAGACAGCCTATGAATATTTAGGACCAACACTGACACTTCAAACCTGTTATCCGACCGGGACAAGTCTATATAGGTTAATTATTAGGGCTACTTTGGTAGGCGTTTACGATTACTCAAATTAAAAATTCAATTTACTTGATACCAAGTGTATATAAATCGTTTTGATTGTTAGATTTAAAAGATGTAAGGATAATTAGCTTCTCTCCATCTGGGGAGCTATAAACTATATCTGAAAACAATGTGTTGTTGTAGATTTCAATTTTATTTGTGCCGTCAATTCTGATAATTGATACCTTACCTTTATGGTCTTTTTCATTGTAATCTTCAGTCAGGATAAGGTGAAATGAATCTGAGTACCAAGAGATCTTAGGTTGTACAGCGGTTGAAGGGTAATCGAATACAACAGTCTCAATTTTTTCACCAATAGGAAGTGGTTTTTCCATGTTGTAGATTCTGTAAGTCATCCTATTATTATCTACTGTCTTGTATATAAACTTTTTGTTATCTGGGCTCCATGAAGTATTCTCGTCGGATGCAGCTTTAAGAATTTCTGCAGGTAGGTTTAATTGTGAGATAAAATCTAATCTCTTTTTAATTAACTTCTTGTTCCAGGTGTCTTTTAATTCATTTGGTTTCGCAACTGGTTGTACATCATTCTTTACAAGATCTAGTAAATAAAATTTGGAATCATTTAGTTCAATTAATATCTGATCTTCCTCAGGTGACCAAGTTAGGTTTTTGCCAGTTGAGAAAGTTGTGTAGACGGTGTCTTTAAGAATATTTTTAGCTGTATTGGTGAACAAGTTAACACTTGTCGCCCCACTTAAAGGTAGAACCCAAACTCCTGGTGCTTCTGTGTCTTTTGAAAAGAACGCAATTTTTCCTAGTGAGTAGGAAAGCCTAGGATTTGTAGCTCCTGTGTTAGTTAGTGGTTCAATTCTTGGGGTTTGGGAGATTAATACGGCCGTAATATCTGTCACAAGTTCTGGGAAAACCTCTATATCCTTATTCCAGTCTACATAGCCGTTTTTAGTAATTTTAAGCTTATGCATCCCAGGTTGAATTCCTGACAGCGAGTTGTTGGTTGAGGTAATAAGTTTTCCGTCTAGATATACGTTAGCAGCCTGTGGACTTGATTTAGCTGAAATCATGCCTGTTTGTTTAACATTGACTGATGGTTGGAAATACCCACCTGAAATGTCCAAATTTGGTCTCCATCCAGCTAAGAAAAGGTAAAGAAGAGTAGTAGTTCCTAAAAGGATTATTAAGACAAATATTTTTGAGTAACTTTTTAGTTGTAATTTATTCATTTTCATATTTGTTCGCAGGAATTCATTCATACTATTTATTTGAAATTAACTAAACTTATTATAAACTTATTCTACTATGTTTTCAAAGAAAATAGGGTTAGATTTAGGCACTTCATTCGTCAGATTAATCTCTAGTGAGGTTAAGGATCCTATTGTGGAAAGAAATATTTTAATAGTGAATCCAGCGAATGACGAGATAGCTTTTAAAGGCAACGAAGCTTATAGAGTTTATGGTAAAGAAAATCCAGAATTAAAAGTTATTAAACCAATCAAAAACGGTATTCTTCAGGAAAATATCTACCAAAAAGATTTGATTGAGGGCCATGTCAGCACATTGGCTGGAAAAAACAGACTATTTAAACCCGACTTTATCGTTTCAGTCCCTTTAAAGCTGAGAGAATCTGATAGAAACTCTATTGCCAGTTTGTTAGAGAGTCTTGGTGCCAGTAATAATTCAGTGCTAATCCCAGAAATTATTTTAAGTGCGATTGGGTTGAAGCTGCCTATTAACAAATCTAGCGGTGTTGCAATTGTAAATATGGGTGCTGGCACTACAGAGATTGCGGTGCTTTCACTAGGCGGTGTCATTGTTGGTGACAGCATTCAGTACGGAGGGGACGATTTAGATAATTTAATTATTGAGAATTTCAGACTTTCAAATATTGAGATCGGCAGAAAGACTGCTGAAAATTTGAAAATTAAATATTCAGGTGCCGAGATAGTTGACAATACTGTGGTCGACGAAGTAAAAGGTAAGGACATCCTGACAGGTAAAATTGTTAATTTTTCCTTCAAAAGAGATATGTTAAGACAAGCTTTAGTCCCCGGACTTGAAAGAATTGCTGAGGCAATTAAGCAAGTATTAGAGAAGTTACCCCCTGAACTCGCCTCCGATATCATTGATAATGGTTTGGTAATCACAGGGGGAACATCTAATTTACACAATTTAAATTTTTTCTTGTCTAATTATTTAAATGTACCCGTATACAGGCTTGATAACCCTCATTACTCTTGTATCCAGGGAATAGAATATATAATAAATAATAACGAGGTTTTAAATAAGAATATCTACCTTAAATGAAGAAAAGATTTGCAATCGACTGCTCAAAACTTAATATCCGTGAGAAATCGGGAACTCATAGGTTTCTTGTAGGTTTTCTTAATGAACTAACCAAAAACAAAGAATTTGAATTTACGTTTTTCTATAATCAATTTGATTCAGCTCTAAATGAGTTTGATTTTGTTAAAAGAGGCACGATGAGGTCCCTGCAAGTAAAATCTTTTTATACCCAACTTTACCTATTAAAAGAGTTAAAAAATTTTGATTACTTTTTATTTCCTTGGCAAACGATACCTTTTCTTGGCTTATTCTCTAGAGCAAGGAAGCTAGCAGTAATTCATGACACCGGCTTCAGTCTTAAAGCTAAGCTTTTTACATTTCTAACTCAGGTTTGTGCTGATAAATTGTTTTCTGTGTCTAAATTTACTGCAGAAGGTTTAATTAAACCTTCGATAGTAATTAGTGAAGGAGTTGACACTAGTATATTTCACAACATTTTACTTAAAGATTTGAGTCACGATAGGAAAAGATTGAATGTACCTGATTTCTTTATTTTAACTCTTGGAAGAGTTGAAAAAAGAAAAAATATCTACAACAATTTGGAAGCCTTTTCAATTATTCAAAAATATTTCCCCAAACTCAAGTACGTAATAATAGGTCAATTTGTAGAATCTGAAGAAGATATTTACTCTTTTATTGCCCAACTTAAAATCGACAGGAACAAAATTGTGTTCAAAAACTTCATTTCGGATTTTGATTTAAACATTTATCTTAATTGTATGGAGTTTATGGTTTTCACTCCTAAAATTGAGGGGTTTGGTTTGCCGGTATTAGAAGCCTATGCAGTAAGAAAGTTGGCTATTTTGTCTCGGATTCAAGCTTTAGCAGACTTTGAACTGACTGCTAACCAGTTTGTAAACCCTAACGAACCTAAAGAGATTGCTGAAAGAGTTATCAACACGCTTAAGAAGAACGAAAGCTTTAAATTTGGAAAAGCATTTAAAGCAATTATAGAAAATTACTCCTGGAAAAATTCAGTTGCAAATTTTATAAATAATATATGAATAAACCCACTATCCTAAATATCTCGCTTGATGATCAGGTTAATAAGCAAAACTATAGGGAATGCTTTTTCAAGCTTTTAAACTCAGGAAATAGTAAGATTTTTACAGTTAACCCTGAGTTTATAGTGGATGCCTATTTTGATAGTTCGTTTAGAAGATTACTAAACAAAGGCGATTTAAATACGATTGACGGGTTTGGTGTTTCCTTATTTTTAAAACTTAAAAAGTTACAAAGTTCCGGAAAATCGAGGCTTTCTATTTTCAATTTATACAGAAAAGGTCACATTAAATCTGGGGTTCTAACTGGCGTAGACCTGGTGAATATTACTTTAAGAATAATGAACGAAGAAAAATTAAGTTTGTTTTTACTTGGTGGATCCTCGGAAGAAAATGTTTCGATGCTAGCTGCAAAGCAGATTGAGATAAAATACCCTAATATTAAAATTATTGGCTATTCTTCAGATTTTAGTTTTTACCCCAAAGACGATCATCAGACAATTAAATGTATTCATCAGAAGATGAAAGAAAAATCCTGCAAAAGAATAGATGTAATACTTGTAGGTTACGGTCATAAAAAACAGGAGGCCTGGATTGGAAGAAACTCAAGTAAAATCCCCGCTAATATCTCCATTGGTGTCGGAGGAACCCTTGATTTTCTATCTGGAAACGTAAGCCGGGCCCCTAAATTAATTAGGGAGCTAGGGCTCGAATGGTTATATAGATTAATTCTGCAGCCTACAAGACTTCCAAGAATTTTAAAAGCGGTTATACTTTTCCCAATTCTCGTCGCATTTTTCGATAATAAAAAAAGCGACTCATAATCGATTTTAAATTTCATGTATTGACATATCTTTTAAATGCTTTAATAATTTTAGTATGTCAATCGATTTAAAAGACAGACTTTATACATCTTCAGAGGTAGCAGAAATATTAGGCGTAAGCTTGAGATCTGTATATAGATATCTTGAAGAAGGAAAACTTGATGCGGATATTAAAACTGCAACAGGAAGACATAGGTTTTCTAAGAAAAACATACTTGATTTTTTAAGGCCTTCTGAAAACAGAATCTCTGAAACCAAAAATACAGCAAATTACACTTTAGAGGATAGTTCTGAATTAGATAAATTATTAGATCTTCCAGCTTTAAACAAGGCCAGTGTAGATAAATCTAAAGATGAGTTAGATGATTTCGACTTTGACTTTGATGAGGAGTTTTTCAAAAGCTTAGAAAAAGGAAATTATAACGAATCTACTGATGCCCAACCTTTTGACTCACCTAGTAAAGTTAAAGACGGGGATTACCAAGATGATGATCTTGAGAAATTATTAAGAGAGTTTGAAGAACAGGAGCTGCTACAAGCCAAAACTCCTGATAAATCATCTTTAGAGAAAGAATCAGTGCAAAGCGATGATGACGAATTATCTAATTTACTAAAAAGCTTAGAGTTAGACATTCAGGAATCCGCTACTCAGAATGAAACTCAGGCAAAAAAAGACAATATATTTGATGATTTTGACTTTGATTTCGATTTGGATTTTGATAAGAAAGAGGTTCCTACTCAAGAAACAGCTTACAGAGCAGAAAATAAACATTCCGAGCCAGTAGTAACAGAAGATGAGGAAGAAGATAACTGGTTAGAGAGGTTTAGAAAAGCGGCTGAAAAAAATACTGTTAAAAAAGAAGCAAAGCTTGATGCAAACGCCGGCAACAGTAATTTTGGAAATATTTTTGATAAGCATAACTTAGATGTATTTTTTGACAAACCTCAAAATGAACAGTCATCATCCCCAATTTCATCTATAGCAGGCCCTTCTTCAGCCCGGGAAGAGTCTCTTGAGGAAGAGGAAGGCAAGTATGAATACCACTACACCTCAACTTTAGGCGGTTTGAAGGAAATTGCTCAGACAATTGATAAAGTTTCAAAGAAGTTCGATATAGATTACGCCTTTACTTTAAGTGCCGGACTCTCACTTCATAAGCCAATAGCTCCTTTTA
>CAMDGN010000016.1 GCA_945897985.1 candidate division WWE3 bacterium
CTCATAACAAAACTCTTGCAGCTCAGCTGTATCAAGAGTTTAGAGATTTTTTTCCAGATAACGCTGTTGAATATTTTGTTTCTTATTATGATTACTATCAACCCGAAAGTTACCTGCCTTCTACCGACACTTATATTGAAAAGGATTCTCAGATAAACGATGAAATCGATAGATTAAGGCTTTCGACTACAACTTCTTTAATGACAAGAAAAGATGTAATTATTGTTGCATCAGTTTCATGCATTTATAACCTTGGATCTCCGGCTGAGTATTCTAAATCCTCGATTGAGATTAAAAGGGGAATGAAGTTGCGATTACAAGATCTCCTGGTTCGGCTTAATCAAACTCAATATCAAAGAAGTGATATAGATTTCAAAAGAGGTACTTTTAGATTAAAAGGAGAGGTTATAGATATTTACCCAGCTTATTCTGATGTTCCATTAAGAATAGAGATTTTCGATGATAAAGTTCAAAAAATGTATTATTTTGACTACATGAATGGGGTCGCGTTAAAAAATGATGCCGGTGAATTTTTGATAGATTTTATCGAGATTTTTCCAGCTAAACATTACATTGCTCCGATGGATAATCGCGATAACGTTCTTGCTCAAATTAGAAGAGATCTTGAAAGAAGAGTTAATGATTACAAATCGGTTGGAAAAACACTTGAAGCCTACAGAATTGAGCAAAGAACTAATTATGATTTAGAGATGATCCAAGAGATTGGTTATTGTAAAGGTATTGAAAATTATTCAAGCTATTTTGATGGTAGAAACGAAGGGGAGGCCCCATATTCATTATTAGATTATTTCCCAGACGATTATTTGTTAATTGTGGATGAGTCTCATATTACTATCCCCCAGGTTAGAGGAATGTTTAATGGAGATCGGGCTCGAAAACAAACTTTGATTGACTATGGTTTTAGACTTCCGTCAGCTCTTGATAATAGGCCCCTTAATTTTATGGAGTTTCTTCAAAGAATGGGTCAGACAGTATTTGTATCAGCCACACCTGAAGAATACGAGATAAGCTTAAGTGAGGGAAGAGTCGCGGAGCAAATTATTAGACCTACTGGAATTATTGATCCAAAAATTCATATTTTACCAAGCGAAAATCAAGTAAATGATTTAATTTCAAAAATAAATGAGCGAGCTGCAAAAGGAGAGAGGACTCTTGTTACTACAATGACTAAAAGAATGGCTGAAGAACTCTCAAATTACTTACTAGAGAGGAAAATTAAAGCCGCTTACTTACACTCAGACATTGATACTTTAGAACGAACCAATATTTTGGACGATCTTCGAAGAGGAAATTATGATGTATTAATAGGAATCAATTTGTTAAGAGAGGGATTAGACCTTCCGGAGGTAACTCTAGTTGCAATTTTAGATGCGGATAAGGAAGGTTTCTTACGATCCCGAACGGCACTTATTCAGACGATGGGAAGGGCAGCCAGACATGTTCATGGTGAAGTTGTGATGTATGCAGATGTTATTACCAAAAGTATGCAAAAAGCAATTGAAGAAGTTGAAAGAAGACGAGAGATTCAGTCTGACTATAATGAGGCACACGGAATTACCCCTCAAAAAATTGAAAAACCGATTAGAGAAAAACTCATTGATGAGCTTCTAGAGGAAAGACTCTCTAAAAAACCAAAAAGATCAAAAGTAGTAAGCTACGAATCTTTATCTCCAAAAGACCTTGAGAAGGAGTATAAAAAACTTAAAGAGGAGATGAACTATGAGGCTGAGATGCTAAATTTCGAAAAAGCTGCCCTAGTAAGGGATGAAATTAAGAAGATAAAAAAGTTGCTTTCTATTCAATAACTTATAGTAATTTGTACTTTACTTGCTAATTATCCACATTTTGATAAAATTTCTTCAATCTTCCTGCCAGATGTCTAACTATGGACAAAAGGAAGCTAAGTTTACTCTTAAAACGAAATATCAAAAAAATCCAAAATAAAGATCTGTATGATTATTTGGATAATTTTGCAGTTAATTCTTCAGAATTAAGTCTTAATAACAAAATTCAAATCAGTAATTTTGAAAAATCACTTATGGATGTTAAGGACTTGAAGAAACTGCTTAATTACTTATCAAAAATCAGCGGATTCTGCGTGTTTCTTGTCTCAAAGGACCATTTATTCTATTCAGGAAGTGATAAAAATAGCGATTTTTCAACCTACAAAAAGTTAGAAACCTACAGGAAATCAATCGAACGGATTGAGATTGTAGATCTTATTGCTAGAGTTAATGATAAATCCAGAATTCATGATTTTAACGTAGTTGTAGATCCAAAATTAGATAAAACTCAAATTGAGGATTCCTTACTTCTTTCAACAAGTCTGCCCGAAACTTCCCTATCTTTAGGATTTTTAGGTAGCCTAGATTCTGATATCGATCTTCTAGTTGGAATCTTAAAATACCTTTCAAATTCTCAGACCTTCAATGAGAGATTATCCCGAATTTTCAATTAAATAGTATAATTAACGCGTGGATAAGATAGTAATTAAAAACGCAAAACATCATAATTTAAAGAACGTAAACCTTGAAATACCCAAATATAAAATGGTGGTGTTTACAGGAGTTTCTGGATCTGGTAAGTCTTCAATGGCCATGGACACCATTTTTGCTGAAGGTCAAAGACGCTATGTCGAAAGTCTTTCAGCTTACGCTAGACAGTTTTTAGGAGTAATGGAAAAGCCAGATGTTGAGTCAATTGATGGCCTATCTCCGTCTATTGCGATTGATCAAAAAACTACTTCTAGAAATCCAAGATCCACTGTTGGAACAATAACGGAAATTTACGATTATTTAAGACTTTTATTTGCAAGATGTGGTCATCCTCATTGTCCAAACTGTGGACGGGAAATTTCAAGATTATCTATCGACCAGATATACGGAGATATCAGAAATATTTTAATTAACGATCCGGCCTTCAAATCACCTAGAGGTGTCAGGTTCATGCTTCTGGCCCCTTTAATTAAAGAAAAGAAGGGCGAATATAATTCTCTATTTGAAAATCTTAGAAAACAAGGTGTGATTAGAGCTAGGATTGATAAACATATCAAGGATCTTAACGAAGACTTTGTACTTCTTAAAAATAATAAACACACTATCGAAGCTGTAATTTATAGAGGCTCTTATTCACTAAATACATCTAAGAATGAGATGTTTGATAAAGAGTTCAACTCTCAATTAATTCAAAATATCGAAGCTGCTATCAAAATGTCCAATGGAAATGTTTTACTTTCATTAATAAATGATGATGTTCACGCCTTTCCGGAAGAGCCAAGAGAGATGGTTGATCATTTGTATTCAGAGAATTTTGCTTGTCCTGAATGCTTGATTTCGCTTCCTGAGATTGAACCAAGAACCTTCTCCTTTAACTCCCCACAAGGGGCTTGTAGAAGATGTGGTGGGCTTGGTACCGAGCAGGTTGTTGACGAGGAAACAGTTTTAAACCCAAATCTTTCTATTATGGAAGGCGGAATCTTACCTTGGGGAAGATACTTTGAATATGACTCATGGATTGCTAAGGTGTTAGAGGCTGTTTGTTTAGAATATAAAATTCCACTTCTTAAACCAATTAGAGAGTTAAGCAAAGAGCAACTTAACATTATTTTGAATGGTTTCGATGAAGAAAGAAAATTCAAGATTAGATATAAGAATCAAGAAGGAAAGACCTCAGATTATATGGCTTCCTTTGAGGGTGTCTTGAATAACCTTAAGAGAAGATACAAAGAAACCAAATCTGATAATCAAAAGGAAGAAATTGAGAAATACTTAATCAATGTAACCTGTGCTGAATGTAAGGGATCTAGGTTAAACCCGCAAGCTCTTTCTGTTGTAATTGATGGTAGAAATATTGCTAAAGTTTGTTTTTATTCAATTGAGGAATTTGATAAATGGATTCAAGGTGTGGACGCAATATTTTCTGAAAGAGAAAAGAAAATTTCTGAGCAAATTATTAAAGAAATTCTTTTCAGAGTTAAATTTTTAATCGATGTAGGTCTTTCTTACTTGTCTTTATTTAGATCTTCAGCGCAATTATCTGGAGGAGAGGCTCAAAGAATTAGACTTGCTTCACAAATTGGTTCAGGTTTGTCAGGAGTACTCTACGTATTAGATGAGCCTTCAATTGGGTTACACCCTAGAGATCAATCAAAATTAATTAAAACCTTACATCATCTCAGAGATTTGGGAAACACCCTTATAGTTGTTGAGCACGACAATGAAACTATGCTCGAATCTGACTATATAGTCGATTTTGGTCCTGGTGCTGGTGAATACGGTGGGAATGTTATAGCTCAAGGTACTCCGTCGGAAATTATGGAGGACCCAAAATCTATTACAGGTAAGTATCTTTCTGGAAAGTTAACTGTAGGTCATAAAGGATTTTATGTTCCTGAAGAAGAGAAACAATCAACTAGAAAATGGGATGGGGAATATCTTTTACTTAAAAATGCTAACGGAAGAAACCTAAAAGGCGTTGATGTTAGGTTTCCACTTGGAAAGCTAATTTCTGTAACTGGGGTTTCTGGCTCAGGTAAATCTACTTTAATTATGGATACCTTGCTTAAACAATTAAGATCTCACTTTGGTCTGAAAAATAATGAGAAACCAGAAAAGAATGATGGTTTGTTTGGTGCTGAGCATTTAGATAAGATTATTTCTATAGATCAAAATCCAATCGGTAGAACACCGAAGTCTAATCCAGCAACCTATACTAAGTTGTTTGACGATGTTCGAGAGCTTTTTGCCCAAACCGAAGATTCTAAAATTAGAGGTTACCTTGCAGGAAGATTCTCTTTTAATGTAAAAGGTGGAAGATGTGAAGCTTGTTTTGGAGAAGGTCAGGTTAAAATAGAAATGCAGTTTATGCCGGATGTTTATGTGAATTGTGAGGTTTGCGAAGGCAAAAGATACAACAAGGAAGCTTTAGAAATTATCTATAAAGGAAAAAATATTTCTGACGTTTTAAATATGAATGTTTCTGAGGGAGTAGAGTTCTTTAAGAATATCCCTTCGATAAGAAAAAAACTACAGACACTACAAGATGTTGGATTGGGTTACATTAAACTTGGTCAACCGGCGCCAACCCTATCTGGAGGCGAGGCTCAGAGGGTTAAACTTGCTACTGAACTTTCAAAAAGATCAACCGGTCGAACTCTTTATATTCTAGACGAGCCCACAACAGGTCTTCACTTTGCTGATTTAGAGAATCTAATCTCCGTTTTGAAGAGGCTTGTAACTGTTGGAAATACTGTTGTTGTTATCGAGCACAATTTGGATATTGTTTTAAACTCCGACTATATTATTGACCTCGGCCCTGAGGGAGGCGAAAAAGGTGGGGTAAAAGTTTTTGAAGGTACTTTGCCCGAGTTACTGCAAAATAAAGAATCGCATACAGCAGAAGCCCTACGAAGGATATATAAACTATAATTAAAATATAGTAAAACACTGAGTTACTCAATTTTAATTCAAATTTATTTCCATTAAAATTCTTATAGGATTTTTCATCATACTTGTTGATATAAATTATCTTTGATTCCAGAGGAAGTATTTTTTCATCCCCAACATTAAATATAGTTGTTCCTCCAAGGTTGGTTATTTTAATTGGTTCTTTATTAGTAAGTAAGTTTAGAAAATTGAAACTAAAATCTTTTGACGCTTCGTAAACTACATCAAAATCTTTTACATCTGGGTTATTTGGGAAATCAAACTGAATTAATTTTGTATCTTGGGAAGTTCGATACATACCAGCTGGAAGGGGATATTCGGAATCTATTCCTTTAGTAACAAAGGTTACGTGATTTAAGTCTAGTTTCGAGAAGTAATCGATACCCGAAGTCGCTCCCCAGGTTGGGTCAATTTGAACCCACCCTAAGTTTGGATCGTAAAATTCAGCCCAAGAATGGAGAACATCACCGGAAGAAAGGTTGATGCTGATCGGATTTTTATCTGGATCTTTTGAAAAGGCATAGCCGTTAACCTCTCTAGCAGGAATTCCCATACTTCTAGCAATTGTAATAAAGGAGTCAGTAAACTCCATACATCCTAAAGGTACTTCTCGTTTCAAGGCTTTTAAGGCTCCGTTTCTTTCAACTAGATTGTTTTTAGTAATTTCAAAATTGTATTTGTAGTTCTCAGTTAAGAATTTGTAGATTTTATTAGCGTTAAAAACCACACTTTTATCTTTTTCGAGAAGCGTACTTGAGATATCTGAAATTTCAGGCGCACTTACTTCCCAGTATTTTTGTTCTTGAAGGTAGTTACTTTTAATCTTTTCAGGTATGTTTTCAAAATAGCTGCCGGAATTTAAATCAATAACTGGACCATAAACTCTTACCGACCCTTTAAATGAAACATCCAAACTAGAGCCTGGGTTGATTCTATATTTTGCTAAGTAATTTCCGTCCTGATCAGTATATACTTCAATAGGTTTTGGGTTTAAATCCCTAATCGAGATCTCCTGTCTTTTCGAAATATCTGGAATTAGTGCAATTTCCTGATTTTGAAACCAGTTTGAGTTATTTTTTAATTGATATTTAATATCAAAATTAATAAGTTGGAACTCACCAAAGTTAGCTGAAATTCCCTGATCTAGAGACGCATTATTTATAAACTTATAGGTAACACTTTTGTCCGACTCTTCCTTTAAAGAATTATTCGGTGAGATAAAAATTAAATTTCCAAATGTTTTTGGTACTGTGATGGTTAAATTCAGATTTTTAACATTATTTTTTGGTATCTTTGGAAGGTTTAAGTAATAAATACTGCCAACTTTCTTTAGAAGATCCTTAGATTTATATTTGATGGTTAGAGAGTTGATTTGATTTTTACCAATTTTAGCGCTTCTAAGAGGAACTACAATTCTTTTAGTTGTATCTTCGTCGATTTCCTTATATTCAACATTGCCTAATACATCTATTGCTTCCAAATCATAATAGTTATATTCTTCCAAATTCTGAGTAAAAGAGGTAACTGAGAGCTCATTTTCAAGATTGATTATCCCGATTTTTTTGGAGACCTCGACTGATCCATCTTCTTTTACATCATATTTTAAATCTAGATCCAGTTGAAACTGTTCATTAACAGCTAGGACTTTTGAAAAATTAAAAATTAAGGCAATCGTAATAACAATTTTTGAGAAATTGCTTTTAAACAGTTGTATCATTAACCTAATAATACAATTAAATATGTCTAGCGCCAAATTACAAGAAAAAGTAAATAACTTACCAATGGTTCCAGGGGTATATAAATTCTTTGATCAAGAAGGAACTGTGATTTATGTTGGTAAAGCTAAAAATTTGAGAAACAGAGTTAAATCTTACTTTAGAGTTAAATTTGATGAGGATACTAAAACTAAAGCTTTGGTTGAGAATATTGTGGACGTAGAGTTTATCGAAGTTTCAACCGAGCTTGAAGCATTGATCCTTGAAGAGAAATTGGTTAAAAAATTTCAGCCACGATATAACATTCTACTTAAAGACGATAAATCCTTTTTATATATTGTATTAAGAAGTGAGAAAGTAAAGATAGGCGGTAATGAGGTCGATTACCCGGTAGTTTTTTCAGCTCGAAAAACTGATCTACAAAAGTCAGATTTATACTACGGTCCCTATCCTAGGTCAGAAGTTGCTAAATACGTTCTTAGGTCTCTTAGAAAAATAATCCCATTTAGGGATTGCTCGAAATCCAAGTTTAGAAATTATCAAAAGATAGGCCAGCCCTGCTTATACGGACATATAGGTCTTTGCCAAGCACCTTGCTTAGGTAAGGTTTCAAAAATTGATTATTTGAGAGATTTGTCAAAGATTAAAAGATTTTTGGATGGTAACTTTAAAAAAATTATTGACGACATAATAAAAAATATGAAAGATGCTTCTAAAAATGAGGAGTTTGAGAAAGCTGCAAAGCTTAGGGATATTATTAAAAAATTTGAATATTTAACTATAAATACTTCCAAGATTGATTCAATTGCAGAAAATCCTTTATTAATCGAGGACATGATTGCCGCCTCTTTAGATAATTTATTAAACTACTTCCCGGTATTAAAGGAGTACCCTGAAAGAATTGAATGTTACGACATTTCAAATACGTCAGGTAAAGAAGCAACTGCCTCAATGACAGTTGCAATTAATGGGCGACTTACCAATAGAGAATACCGAAGATTTAAAATCAAATTCAAAGATTCTCCCGATGATTTTGAGATGATGAGGGAGGTTCTACGAAGAAGGTTTAAAAGGTCTTTAATCGACGATGCTTGGAAACTACCAAATTTAATTGTACTTGACGGAGGTAAAGGTCAATTAAGTGCCGGAACATCTGTTTTGAAAGAAATGGGAATTGATGTAGCAATGATCTCAATTGCCAAAAAAGAAGAAATTCTAATTTATTCTCGGGGAGATGATTTTTTTGAAGTAAAGCTCCCTAAGACTGATGAATCCTTAAAGTTAATTCAAAGGTTGAGGGATGAAGCTCATCGGTTTGCTAAAAAATATCATCATGAATTAAGAATTAAAAAACTATTGTCTTAAAAAATTGCTAATATATTTGTATGAAGAGGTTTTTAAGGTATTTAATTTTTTCGGTAATTTGTTTTTACTTTATTCAACTTTTTTATTTCCCTTTTTCCTTAAGCTCTGACAAACTGAGTATTCTTTATTTATTGTCAGTTATCGTTTTAACCTCATTCTTTTCAAGAACTTTTCTGAAGATTATAAGACTGCCCTATACAGGTTTTGGTTTTCTGATTCTAAACACTCTCATTCATTCTCTGTCTTTATTTTTAACTTCGTTGTATCTTAAAAAATTTGATTACCTTGCCTTAAATTTCAGAAAATACGACCTTTTTGGTATAATAATGACGCCTGAGATCTTTCTTGAAAAGTATACGTCTTTATTGATGTTTTCCGCACTTTATTGCCTATTGTTTGGATTTTTATACTTTATAAGCTGGACTCATGAAAATAAAAGATGAATGCTCAAGTTTTAAAAATTATAGAAATAGTATTTGCAATTCTTCTTGTAATACTTATTACTTTCCAAACTAAAGGAAATGCTCTTTCTGAGTCTGTTTCCTCAGCTTTTTCATTTAATAGAACTAAAAGAGGTTTTGAGAAATTTATTTTCTACTTCACAATCTTTTTAATCTTTGGATTCTCAATTAACACCATTCTATTGATGTTTATCAAGTAACTATGAATCTATTAACTACTAAAGGCGGTAAGCCTCTGCTTGGCGAAGTTGAAATTTCAGGAGCCAAGAACTCTGCTTTAAAAATTATTATTGCATCCTTGTTCACTAATGAAGATGTGTACATTTCAAATGTTCCAAAAGTCAAAAGTTTAGAAAATGAACTCCAAATTATGGAAAGTCTTGGAAGTAAAGTTGAATGGCTTTCTTCAAATTACTTAAAAATAAATAATTCAAAATTACATTCGTCAAAAATTTCAATGGGACTTGGTAAAAATTTGAACACCTCCTTTTTATTTGCAGGACCTCTTTTATATAGATTTGGTGAAGCAACAATTCCTCTACCAGATTCAGGAACCGAAGGTTTAGAGAGATTTATAGAAACCTGGAGTTCTTTAAATATAGAGATTAATTTTGATGCTAACTTTTTGTACTTAAGGTCGGATAATTCTAGAGCGGGAAGAGTTGAGATAACTAGAACTTCCCATACTGCAACAGATAACGCAATTTTATCTTCTATCTTTTTAAATGGTGAAACAACCATAATTAATACTTCTGAAGAGATTGAGGTTAAAGACCTGGTTAACTTCTGTATCCAACTTGGCGCTTCAATTGAATATGAAAATAAAAGAGTATTAAAAATTAAAGGCCAAAGACACTTTAAAGGTACTGATTTTAGTATTGTTTCTGATTTAGCTGAGGTAGTTTATTTTAGTATTTTGGCTTTAGTTACTAATGGAAATATAATTATTAAAAATATAGATAAAAGTCAACTGTCATTTCTGATTTCATTTTTTAATAAAGTTGAGGCTAATTTTGAATTTACTACTAATTCTGAACTCAGGATTTGGAAAAAAATAGGAGATCTAAAAGGATTCGAGATTACTGCTGGAAGCTACCCAGGAATTATTTCTGATTATATTCCTTACTTTATTGTTTTATCGCTATTTTGTGAGGGTGAATCAAAAATCACTGACTTAACCTACAGGGATAAGTTTTATTATGTTTACCAATTAAATAAGTACAACTCAAAGATAAAGATTTTTGAAGGTGAGAATGACTTTGAGAAATGCGAGATATTCACGAAGGGGCCTGCAAAGTTTAATTTTGATAAAATTATTTTGGATTCTGTTGGAGCTTCTCCGGCCTTTTTACTTCTCTGTCTCGGAGTTGCTTTTCAAACTGAAATTATTGGTTACGATAAGCTGGATTTCGTATTTGAAAATTTGATCGAAAAAGTTGTAAAATTAGGTGCAGATGTCAAATATGATTAACGATTTTGTACTTCTATTCACAAGCCTACTCCTTTCAGCGATTTTATACCCGCTCTATATCTCCTTCCTGTATAGATTTCAATTAGGAGAAGAGATTAGAGGTGATGGTCCTGAATCGCACCTTTCAAAAAGAGGCACCCCTACAATGGGAGGTACTGTAATTTTACTTGTTGTCTTTATTGTTACTTTTGCCTTTAATCTTTCAATTACTCAAACAATATTTCCTTTATTTATTATTTCTCTGTCGGGTTTATTTGGAATTACCGAGGACTTAACTAAAATTGCAACTAAAATTGGTTACGAGTTTTTCAAATTTAATCCTTCAAATAACATAATTATTAAAACACTTAAAAGAATTTTAAATTTCATTTTTGCAAAGCCGGCTCAATTGTTTATTGAATTTTGGAGAATTCTTGGTTCTAAGGAAGAGAAAGGATTACAGAGCTATCAAAAGTTTTTAATTCAGGCTTCCATTGCTTCGTTTGTATCTTACTGGACCTACTTTAAACTTGGTTGGGATTATATCTGGTTTCCATTAGTTGGTAATATTACTGTTGGTTATTTTTATCCAGTAATCGTGTTTTTAATTTTCTTCTTAGTTTTAAATTCAGTGGCGATTACTGACGGACTTGATGGTCTAGTTGGTGGTTTATCTTTAATTTCATTTATTGCATTTTGGGTAATCTGTTCCGTCTTAAGTTATAACTCCCTTGCTTCCTTCTGCGCAACTTTTGTTGGGTCTTTGATTGTTTTCCTTTACTACAACGTCTATCCAGCTAGAATTTTTATGGGAAATGTCGGCAGTCATATTTTAGGAGCAGCTTTAGCTTTAATCCCTATCTTGCTACACCGAGAAGTTCTTATTTTTATAATTTATTTTGTGTTTTTAGTGGATGGTCTTTCAAGCCCTCTTCAATCTATATTTTATAAACTTACTAAAAAAAGAATCTTCTTGATGGCACCACTTCACCACCATTTTGAAATGAAAGGTTGGCCAGAAACCAAAGTAACATTAAGGTTTTGGATCTTTGGACTAGTCTTTTCGCTGATCGGTATATTTATTTCTCTATTATAATTTAGATGAAGAATTTTACTGCCACACTAAAGCAACTTCTAAATTTTAGATATATAAAATCAAACCCCTTACTTCTTACAATTTTTATTTTGTTATGTATTGGGATTTATTTTGTATTTAATTCTACTATTGTATATTCGCTTGAAAATTACGGTACTCCTTATAGGTTCGGTGTTTTACATGTAGCGTGGGTTATTTTGGGACTATTGTTTTTTTCTTTTTTCTATAACTTTGGGTTGTTTAAGCTTAGACGGATAACTAAAATTATCTATATTCTTTCGTTTATTTTTCTTTTTATACTTTTTGTAGCTAAATTTTTGCCCTGCAGTCCTGATAGTTTTGCCAGATGTGCCAAGGGGGCTATACGGTGGATAGTATTAAACCCGGCTCCACTACCTGAAATCCCTTTTATCGGAACAGTATCGTTTCAACCATCCGAAGTTGCAAAGCTTGCGGTGATATTGGTTTGTGCTTTATTTTTAACTAAAGAAACTTTATCGTTTAATCAAAAAATAAAAGCCATATTTTTATATTGCACTCCACTTTTAATTTTTGTTTTCTTACAGCCAAACAAATCTACATCCCTAATTCTTTTGGCAATTTTTGTTTCTATGTATCTGGTATATGGGGAGAGGCTTAAATACCTGGTTTACACTTTGCCTATAATTGCTTTAATTTTTATATTTTTTATAGTTTATGATTCTTATTCTTCAAATCGTTTAAAAACCTACTTGGATATGAATAGTTCAGTCGATCAAAATTACCATGCTAATCAAATTGAAATATCGCTTGGTAGCGGAGGTTTGTTCGGAATTGGTCTTGGTAAGTCTAGGCAAAAGTTTTCCTTTCTGCCTGAGATTTATTCAGATTCCATTTTTGCTGTAATTGG
>CAMDGN010000017.1 GCA_945897985.1 candidate division WWE3 bacterium
TCTTTTACATCTTCGTAAGTATCTTCCAAGTCCTCATACAAATCCTCAGCCATTTCTTTTCCTTTTCGAGCTACCTTTAAAACTTGCTTTCTATTTTGCTCACCTGTTGCAGGTGTAAGAAGTAATCCAGCAACAGTACCAATTACAAGCCCTAAAATAGCCCCAGTCATAAAAGAGGAAGCTGAGTTCTGGTTTCTACAGTTTTCGCAGTTTATCTTATCCATTACCTGTCATCCCTTAATGAAGTAATTGCAGATCTAGTTGAGCTGATGGCCTTAGTTAGAGTACCAACTAAACCTGATAAAAGTGTTAATGGGTTTGCTATCCCATGCACAATGGAAGAAGTGTCATCTAAAACTGAGTTCATTTTTATTAAAGTTTGTCTAAAATCTTTTAGAGTCACAATAATGTAAAAACCAACTACTACGAGATTAACTGTTAAAACTGATAAAAGTAAAATTAAAACTAATTGAAAATCCATATTTTTCCTTTATGTACACCCAGAAAAATACTTTTTTTAATTGCTGGGCAGACAATTAAATTTATTAGAGCATTTTAGATTTGAAGTGTCAACAATGCTATGATTTATTTAAGAACATATGAAGCAACTTGTCATTTTTGACCTAGATCGAACAATTTATAACGGCAGTTTAGGTCAGGATTTCATCATCCATCTCGCAAGTAAACAACTCATTTCTCCTAAAATTATCTCAGAACTATCAGTAGCTTTACTCGAGTTTGAAACTGAAATTGTTTCCTATGAAGAAACAGTTTCTACTGTTTTAAATTATTTAGACAAGGAATTAGTTGGAAAAGATTTTAAGTTAATAAATCAGGAAGCTAAAAATTTTGTTTCAATTAATCACCATAAATTCTATGACTACTGTTTGGAACTTCCAAGGCTCTACCCGCAGTTTGAATTTGTAATACTATCTCTGGAACCTGAATTTCTTTTAAAACATGTGGCAGATATTTTGAAAATTAAAAACTTTATAGGTAATAAATTTAACCATTCTTCTATTACTTTTTTGAGTAACACCAAAATAACAACTGATAAAATTGAACTATTTGATAAATCAGAATTTAAAAGCTATAAAATTTTGGCCGCATTTGGGGACTCGGAATCGGATTTTGAAATTTTAAGTAAAGCTCAATACAAATTTATTATTAACCCAAGTAAAAAGTTATTAGAAAAAACCAAAGATTTAGATTTTATAGAGCCTGACATTAAACTGGTTTATCAAAAATTTCACGAATTAGTTTCCAATTGAATTCTTTGGATTTGTTAAAACTTTAGAAGCAGGTGAAGTGCTTACTTTTTGGGTCGGAGCGCTAGCCGGAGAAGTGGTTACTTTAACTTCTGGCCTTGAGCTTGAACTGGTTATGGTAGAAGAATTCTCAACTGGAGGGTTGTAAATCTCGATCCTCCTTGGCCTATAAATTACAGTCAAAACTTTGACAGTTTCTTTGCCAAAAGGGTTGATGCTTGAAAATTTAAAGTTATTTATTCCTTCAGATAATTTTAATGAGGTAGCAAAATTTCCATCTGTTTGAATTGTTAGCTTCTCATTATTAATTTTTAAAATAGCGTCTTGATCAGTTTTGCCGAATACATCAACTAAGTCAGCTTCAACCACATCATTTGATTTAGGATTAGTAATTTCTAAAGTAGGCGAGTTTAAAAGGGCCTGGTAACTATAAAATACATAGCCTAGAAAAAGTGTTACGATCAATCCTAACCCAATATAAACCAACTTGTTTAGCGATAAACTAAAATTATAAATTCTTTTTTTCTTTGGTTTGTAATAAACTCTCGTAGATTCTTCACCAAAGTCAAACTCCTCGTAATACTCCTTTCTCCATCTAGGAATGTAATCAGCAACTTTTATTTCAAGAAATTCAAGATAGTTTTGAACAAAACCTTGGGCTTGAAAGTAGTTGTCAAAAATTTTGTAATTGTTATTTTCGATTGCATCAAGAAACTTTTTATGAATTTTTAAGTTTGAGCTACAAAACTCAAGGTCGAGCTTACGAGTTTCGCGCACATTTTTGATGAATTGTCCAAAGTCAAATTTATTCATTTGTGTTTAGGCAGTGAAAATTTTTTTAATTAACAGATACTACAGGTTTATCGCCCGATTCTTCAAGCTCTTCTTCCTCTTCTTTGTACTCTTCTTCATTTTGAATTAGAATCTCTCGTGGTTTTGAACCATTGGCAGGACTAATAACCCCACCTGCTTCGAGTTCATCTAAGATTCTAGCAGCTCTAGCATAACCTACTGATAACCTTCTTTGTAGTAGTGAAGCTGAAGCTTTACCAGCATCAACTACAATCTCTTTGGCTTCTTCGTATAGCTCGTCTCTATCTTCAGGAGTGTATGCAACGCTTGAAGCACTCTTTGAAGGGACTTTGGTAACTTCTTCGTTATACTCAGGTTCAATTCCTTGATTCTTTAAGAATTCGGTTAGTTTTGTAATCTCAATATCAGAAACATTAGGTCCTTGAATTCTAGTTGGTTTCGAAACATCGGGTGGAACAAACAACATGTCTCCTTTACCAAGTAATTTCTCAGCTCCAGGTTGGTCGATAATAACTCTAGAGTCTATATTGGAAGTGACGTTAAAAGATATTCTACTTGGAATGTTCGCCTTGATTGTACCTGTAATAACATTGGTAGAAGGTCTCTGCGTTGCAAGGATTAAATGAATACCAACAGCTCTGGAAAGTTGTGCAAGTCGTTGAATTGCTTTTTCAATTTCAGCTGGCTCAGACATCATAAGTTCGGCTAGCTCATCGACAATAATTACAATATTGGGAAGCGCCTGGAACCCACTCATATCGTTGTACTGGTCAATATTTCTAACCTTAGCGCTTTCGAATAATTTATATCTTCTATCCATCTCATTAACCGCCCATTTAAAAACAGCAGGTGCTTTGGAAATATCAGTTACTACTGGAGTAATAAGATGGGGAATACTTTCATAAACTGTAAGCTCAACTCTCTTTGGGTCAATCATAATTAATTTACATTCCGAAGGACTATTTCTATAAAGAATAGAGAACAGTAGAGAGTGTAAGAAAACCGATTTACCAGAACCTGTTGCACCCGCAACAAGAAGGTGAGGCATTTTAGCTATGTTGTAGATAATTGGGGTTCCGGTAACATCAAGACCTAAAACAATTGCCAATTTATCTTTGGATTGCTTCATTCTATCTGAATTTAATAATGTTTTTAGGGATACCTTTGACCTACTATTATTTGGAACCTCAATACCAATTAAGGATCTACCTGGGATTGGTGCTTGAATAATTACAGAACCTGAGGGTGAAGCTAAAGCCATGGCCAAGTCTTTCTCCAGCTTAGTGACGGAATTAATTTGGGTTGCTGAACTTGCATCTAGCTCTAAAGCATACTGAGTAACCGACGGTCCATAATTAGTTTCAACAACTTTAACTTCAATATTAAATCTCTTAAGAGTCCCTTCAATGATTTGCGCTCTTTTCTTAACGTCTCCCCTATCTACAGGAGTAGTGTCAGGATCATCAAGTAGCGAAAGTGCCGGGTAATCCCAAACTTTATCAATATAAGGAAGTGAAGGAACGATTGTTTTGTTTGATTCTTTAGATTTTGTAACTTTCTTCGCCATTACTACTTTGTCCTCCATTGGCTCGGCCATAGAAGGGAGGACTGTATATTTAGATGAAAGATTCGAACTCTCTTCAAAGCTATAAGATTTATTCTCATCAAAGTCTGCTTCAATAATATCCTCTTCTTCAGAGACTTTTTCTTTTCGCATCTTGGTAGAAAGATTTTCAAAGAAAGCATGAATCATTGGAATTGGAATATCTGAAATGAAAATTAAGGTTGCAAATAACCCTAAAAATAAAACAATTAGATTTCCAACGTAACCAATGTTGGCGGACAGTTGTTTTGAAATGAACAACCCCAGCATTCCTCCAGAGGTTACTGAAAAGGATTCTGATAAAGCTGCGACAATTGAAAGTAAAAAGTAAAGCCCGATAGAAATTCTTAAATTTAAGAACCTGTAATTAACAGGCCATAACATTATGACTCCAGTTGAAATAAAAGCGAATGGAAAAATATATTTCCCACTTCCAAACAATATCGAGAGATATTTATAAAAAACTGAAGTTAAATTATAGCTTGGAGCTAGAAGAGACCAAAGAGACAGAGTTCCAATTAAAATAAGCAAAACGGCAAAAACTGACTTTAATGTTTCTGGCTTGATGCTAAGTTTTAGTTTTTTCTTTCTACCTCGTTTAGACATTATGTATATAATACCAAAACCTAGGAAGTTTTAATTAAGAGGAAATATTTATAACAAGAATAATAGGTCTTTTACCTGTTTCTTTAACAATAAATTTCTCAATATTTTTCTCAATTTTACTTTTAATGAATCCCCAGTCTCCAGCATTTTCAGAATACTTATCGAAAATTTTGTTAACCAAGTCTTTAGATCTACCGATAAAGGATCTTGAATCAGCAACTACAACCAAACCTCTAGTTACGATATCAACCTTGCCCTTCATTGGTTTTCTGTCTTTATCCATCAAAACTGTGACGACAAAAATTCCGTCATTAGCTAATCTATCTCTGTCTTTAACAACCATGACTGGAATTTGTTGGTAGGTTGAAGAATTTACATAAATTTCTTTAGTCTCAACCTTCTTACCTCTTTTAGCAGAACCACCTTCGAAAATCACAGATTCACCATCCATTAATTCGAATACTCGGTCTGGGGAAATTCCCATTTCATCCTCAAGCATATCTCTGTAAACTCTCATTTTTACAACGGTATCTCCAATTGGAATAATGTATTTTGGTCTTAATAAGTTAGCCATTAACTTCAAATCGTCTCTGTGACCGTGTCCCGAAATATGTAGATTTTCATGAATTCTGGAATGCAGAGATTGTGCATAAATTTCACAACCCTTCATGGTTAATCTATCCATCATTCCTAAAACCTCAACGTCAACTCCTGGAGGGCTTGGTTCGGCTGAGAAGATTACCAAAGCGTTTTTTTCTAAAGAAATATCATCGTGTTCATTTTTAGAAACTCTATCTAAAGCAGAACCAACTTGTCCAAAACAACCAGCAATCATATAGAGCAACGTACCCTGAGGTTGTTTGTAAGCTTCTCTTTCGGAAACAAAATCTTCTTTTTTAAATGGCAGATAGCCTAATTCCATTCCAATTTTTGCAGTTTGTTCAATCGACCTTCCTGCTAACACAACTTTTCTACCGTGTTTTTTTGCAGCATCAATAATTTGGTGCATTCTAGCTAAGTTTGAGGAAATAACAGTTAAAAATATTTGTCTTCCTGGATTTTCCTCCATCACCCTCATAAATGTTGGGCCGAGAACGGTTTCTGGAACGCTTCCTCCGTCTTTTGAAACACCTAAGCAGTCGGAAAGCATACAAAGAACTCCCTCGTCCCCTACTTTTTTGATAACTTTAACATCGGCCGGTTTATCTAAAACTGGGTCCATATCAAATTTATAATCGGCTGCATGAACAATTCTTCCTTGAGGTGTATCAATAACAAAAGCAACTCCGGATGGAACTGAATGATTAATTCTGAATCCAGAAATTTTAAAGGGACCAACAATAACTGGGGCGTCTTCTGGAATAAAAGTTTTAAAAATTGTACTCTTTAATATCCCACCTAAACCTCTATCCTTCATTTTTTCTTTGGTGTATTCTTGTACCAATCGATTGGAGTATATTGGAACATTAAATTCCTCAAGGAAGTAAGGGATAGCTCCCAAATGATCTTCGTGCGAGTGGGTTACAAATAAGGCTCTGATTTTATCTTTATTTTCTCTTAAGTATGAAAAATCTGGAATGATAAGGTCTACACCGTGCATTGATTTTTCAGGAAAACCAATTCCGCAATCTACAATAATAATGTCATCGCCGTATTCATAGCACATCATATTTTTAGTAGCTGAAAAACTACCTGAAAAGGTTGTGATCTTTAATTCAGGTAAAGAGTCTTTTGAGTAAGACATTTCTTCTTTTGAATTTTGAGTAACATTTTTGTCATTAAATAAACTAATCATATTTTTTGGTTAACTTTCTATATTTTTTAATTTCATAATTTCGGAAAGCGCTGTAAAGTCACTGCGGAGAGTATTTAAAAAATTTTTGTTTCTTAGTGCGGCAGCAGGATGATAAACCGGGAACACTCTGTAGCTTCCCATATCAATTAACTTTCCTCTTTCAATACCTATTTTACCATCTGGAACGAAATAATTGAAAGAGAACCTGCCCAAAGTTACGATAATTTCAGGCTTTATGATGGATATCTGTTGAGTCAAAAAATCACGACAAGCCTCAATCTCATCTTTTAGGGGGTCTCGGTTTTTTGGGGGCCTGTGTTTGATAATATTTCCAATCCAAACATCCTCTCTTTTTAAGCCTAATTCTTCTATTAGTGAGGTTAAAAGCTTTCCAGCCCTACCAACAAAGGGTATTCCAGAGGCATCCTCATTTTTCCCAGGGGCTTCTCCGATAAAGATAATTTTGGCATCTAGACTGCCATCTCCCACCACTGCCTGAGTTGCAGTTTCACATAACCTACATTTTTGGCAACTTTTTATTTGAAGGGCTAATTTTTCGTAAAGTTCAATTTTATTTTTCATTAGTACTTTGGTAAGTACATTTTAATGTTTTCATTTGTTAAATGTACTGCTGTCGATTTTCCTTCAACAATTTCTCGTGCAACTTTTCTAGTAACTCCTTCTAGAGTTCGTTGAAGAGTTCTTATACCGGCGTCGAATCCGAAAGGTCTTACTACATTAATCCAAAGGGTATCATCTATTGTCAGCTCCTCAGGGTTTAGCCCAGCGTTTTTGACAATTCCAGGAAACAGGTATCTCTTGGCAATTTCAATTTTTTCTTGATCAGTATAAGCGGACATTTTAATAACTTCCATTCGGTCCATCAAAGCTGCAGAAATTGTATTGGTATAGTTTGCAGAACATACAAACATAACTTCGGATAGATCTAAAGGAAAATCAAGATATTGATCCCTAAAGGCATTATTTTGAGCTGGATCTAAAATCTCAAGGAGGACCGCCATGAAGTCAAATCTTAATCCTTCACTTCCTGACGTTTTGTCAATTTCGTCTAGTAGGATAACTGGGTTTCTAACTCCTGCTTTAATCATTGCTTTAACAATCTGACCTGGCTCGGCTTCAGGATAGACCCTAGATCTTCCTCTAAGCTCAGTAACAGAACCTAGTCCGCCCATTGCAATTCTCACAAACTTTCTCTGTAAAGCTTCGGCAATTGAGATAGAGATTGTTGTTTTACCAATACCTTGAAGTCCTACAAATAAAATAACTGGGGATTTAGAGATAGCATTTTCCCCTCTCTTTTTATTTAGAATCATGGTTGAAAGATATTCAACAATTCTTTCTTTAACATCGATAATTCCGAAGTGGTGAGTTTCTAGAACATTTTTAGAGAACTCGATATCTAATTTATCATCAGTTCTTTTCACCCAAGGTATTTGAACAATTACGTCGACGTATTTGGACAAAATTTCAAACTCAGAGCTATAACTACCTAATTTAGCCATTCGGTTAACTCTTTGTAACATTTGGAGAGCTTTTTGCTTTAAATCTTCGGGAAGACCCTCGCAAGAATTAATTTTGGTTTCGATTGCTTTCAACTCGTCAAAAACTAAATCAGTTTTTGAAGAATCAGCTGAAGTTGAAGAATTGATATCCATAGGAAAAATTATATTTTAAAAACAGGATAATTGATATAAGAATTACTATCCAAAATAGGGTTTTGACAACTTTGGCAGAAAACCTGTGCTCATAAGGAATATTAAAAAACATAAACCTCTCATAGGGTATTAGTTCGTATTTTAGTTTTACATTTAAAATATGGGGCTTGGGAAGCTTATTGAAACCTTGAGGTAATTCGTTTAGACAACTTGAACAAAAGAAATAGTCGTATTCTTTAAGAGTAGTTGAGCATACAGGGCAAATTCTCATATATTTAATTTAGCACACCAAGGAAGTTATTTTTTTAAGTCTAATTTAGTGACTAAAGCCAAGTGCCTTGCTTCGTCTTTTTTCATTAAAAAGTTAAGAAGTCTTCTTCTTTTGTTTACAATTTGAAGTAATCCTCTTGTTGAGTGTTTATCTTTTTTGTGTTTTTTTAAGTGATCTGATAGCTTGGTGATTTTTTCAGTTATTAAGGCAATTTGCACTTCAGGAGAACCAGTATCTTTATCGTGTACTTTATGAGAAGTAATTATTGTTGTTTTAGTATCTTTTGTTAATGCCATAACTACAATGTATTTTACCAAAATGCCAAAAATTTTCAATGCTCAAATTTTACTGAAATTATAGGGAGAGTGCTATTTAACTTCGATGTAAAAACCAGGTTTTGCCTCTAAAAAGTCAGGTTTTAGTAAAACACCGCATTCAACATCCTTACCTACTACAGCAACCTCATCTTTGCCTCTTTTTAGCTTCTTAATGCTTCCCATAAACAAAGGTTTATCATCAGCGGTAATATCAGCTGGGTTTTTCTCATAAATTGCGATTCTAGAGTTTTCTTTAAGAGCTCCAGCAATAACCTTTGATCCAAGAACTAAGTCTCCGGAAGGTAGTTTGAATATTTTTACGACTTGGGCCCTTCCTCTAATTTTTTGCTCGTCTGAAACTGCTTTACCCTCAAGAACTAGTTGAACATCTTCAATTAGTTCGTAGATGGTTTTATAAGTTTTAATTGTAACGTGCTTACTTTCGGCTAAATCTAAAACTGAAGGACCGACTTTTATGTTAAATCCAACAATTAACGCTTTTGTGGTTTGTGCTAATAAAACGTCTGAATCAGACACATCTCCTGATTGCGAGGATAGAAATTTAATTGAATAGTCAGCATTTACGTTAGTTGTAACTAAATTAGCAAGGGAAGCTTTAATTGCTTCTAATGTACCAAAAGTATCTGACTTTAGAATTAAGTTTAAGGTCTTCTTAGTCTCCTGGCCAATAATTTCTACCCTATCAGTACTTTCTGATAGCTCGACTAACTCAGAGCCTTTGAGCACGATAGTATCCCCTACGTTTGGAAGCTCTTTAAATCCTAAGATTTCGACTGGGTCCCCAGGAACCGCTAGTTTTAAATTCTCCCCTTTGTCATTTGTAAGTGATTTTACTTTAGCGATTTTTCCGCTAGCATAAATCTCATTTCCTATAATTAAAGTTCCATTTTGAATAATTGCGCTTACAACAGCCCCTCTTTTTTTATCCATCTTACCTTCAATGATCATGGCTTCTAGTTCTCCAGAAGGGTTAGCTTTAATTTCTTGAAGTTCCGCAATAATTGAGATTGTTTCTAAAAGTTTATCTAGGCCTTGTCCTGATTTGGCTGAAACCTCAACCACGGGTATTTCACCACCCCAGTCTTCGACTAAAATGTTTTCAGTGGCTAATTGTTGTTTAACTTTTTGAGGATCTGAGTTTGGTAAATCAATTTTATTTAAAGCGACAATAATCTTTCCACCTGAGGCAAGAGCATGTAGGATGGCCTCTTTCGTCTGAGCTTGAACTCCCGCATCTGCAGCAACAACTAAAATAACAATATCAGAAACTTTCCCACCTCTAGATCTCATCTGTGAGAAAGCCTCGTGGCCAGGTGTGTCAATAAAAGTTATCTTTTTACCGTTAAATGTTATTTGGTAGGCCCCAATATGCTGAGTAATTCCGCCGTGCTCTTTTGCGGTTACTGCTGTTTTTCTGATTGCGTCAAGTATCGAGGTTTTACCATGGTCAACGTGACCCATGATAGTTACTATTGGGGGTCTATAAAAAATTTCACTCATTGACTTGGTTCCTCTCGATAACTTTACTACAATTTTCTTATTAGTTTGAAGATTCTTCAGACTCAGTAGTTGCTGATTCTGTATTAGCTTCTTCTAATGATGCAACTTCAGCTTTAGCAGCTTCTTCGGCAGCTTTTCTTTCATTCATCTCGGTTCTAGTTTTAGCAATAACTTCATCCCAGATTCCAAGTGAAGGCTTTGATTCCCTTACTTGAGGAGTTGAAGTAGATGTTTTTTCTTTACCAGTCTCTGAATCAAAGAAACCTTTCATTCCCTTGATCTCGATTTTCCATTTTGTTAATTTGAAGGCAAGTCTAACGTTCTGACCGTCTTTACCGATAGCCAAACTTAATTGATCTTCAGGAACAGAAACGAATGCTTTATTTTCTGCTTCGTCAATTTCAACTTCAGTTACTCTAGCTGGAGATAGTGCTGATGCAATGAATTTCTCAGTGCTTGTAGCATAAGGGATGATGTCAATTTTTTCACCCAATAATTCAGTGATAATAGATTGAACTCTAACACCTTTTTGACCAACACAGCTTCCAACTGGATCGATTTTATCGTCGTTAGAATAAACAGCCATTTTAGTTCTAGAACCAGCTTCTCTGGCAATAGCAACAATTTCAACTGTTCCGTTTGCAATTTCTGGAACTTCTTCTTCGAATAGTTTCGCAACGAAATCTGCAGCAGATCTTGAAACAATAACTTCAGTTCCTCTAACACCTTGTCTAACTTCTTTAATTAAAACTTTAATTCTTTGATTTAATTTATAGGATTCAGATTGAACTTGCTCGGAGTAAGGCATGATAGCCTGGGTTTTTCCAAGATCGATAATTACGTATCCATTTTCAATTCTAAATATATTTCCAGAAATGATTTTGCCGATTTTATCCTTAAATTCAGTTAAAATCATTTGCTTCTCACTTTCTCTGATTTTTTGCATAATCACGCTTTTAGCAGCAGTTGCAGCGATTCTACCAAATCCTGAAGGAGTAATATCTTTTCCTTCTAAGTCTAAAATTTTTGATTCGCCTGTATCTTCATCTATATCAACAACAACTTCCTCTTCTGAGATACCTTCATTTTTGTATTCTTTTACATAAGCTTTAGCTAAAGCTAGTTTAATTGATGACATTACGTCTTCTATTGATACGCCTCTTTCTGAGACAACTTGGGCCATTGCTGATTTAAATTCCGATGTAGCCATTTTATTTATTTTTCCTTTTATATTAAATTTTTACTTGATTACTTGAATTGATAATAAAAAAAGTGGGTTGGCCCCACTTTGTAACAAATCATATTCAATATGTAATATACACTAAAACTTGAAAATTTCAAGGGCTAGTGATATTATATAGGTCCTTTTGTATCAGAAAGAGGTTTTAGGATGTATATTTTATATGCATGTTGGACATTTCTTTTGATGCTCTGGGAGAGCATAAAGAAGGAGGAGAAAAGTGGGTAGTAGTCTAATCAACCTACTTAGTTCTATCCGAGAATGGCTTTTCTCAAACACAAATGAAGAAAAGCTTTTCGAGGAGATTGGGGTTGTTACCCCAAACCAGGCTCGAGACCCCATTACTCAGTCTCGTTTAAAGGCAATGGTGCCTATAAACGAAGACCTGGTACGACGTGAGCTTGAGATCACTCAAGAAATCGCGTCGGCAGACGAGGCAGGGGTTATTCGAAAATAAGTGGTTATGCTTCCACTTTAAAAAGCAAAAATTCCACTCGGACTAGAAGAGGGTCTGGGTGTAGCTATAAAGGTAGGAGAAAGGGCTGGGTAAAACCAGCCCTTTTCGTTTATTACGAAGTAAATTACTTTTTTCTATTTCAATTTTCGATATTCTTCCAAGTGGTTTCTTTGAGATTTAGAAAGCTTTTCAGGCATT
>CAMDGN010000018.1 GCA_945897985.1 candidate division WWE3 bacterium
GAAATTGTTTCCATAAATGACTTAATGCCAATAGAGAACGCAGTTTACTTATTAAAGTATGATACTGCGTATGGAATTTATGCTAAGGATGTTTCAATTAAAGATGGAAATATTGTTATTAATGGAAAATCAATCAAATACTTATCCGAAAAAGAACCAACCAAACTTCCTTGGAAGGAACAAGAAATTGATATTGTGTTTGAATGTACTGGAAGGTTTGTCAAAGATGGGGCGGCTAAGGTTCATATTGAAAGCGGTGCCAGAAAAGTTATTCTATCAGCACCGGCTAAAGGTGAAGGAAATGTTCCCACATTTTTAATGGGAGTTAATCACGAAAGTTACTTAGGTCAAAATATTATTTCTAACGCATCATGTACTACAAATTGTATTGCTCCGGTTTTGCATGTAATGCAGAAAAACTTTGGAGTTACTAAATCTGTTATGAATACAATTCATGCCACAACAAACACTGAGGCTGTTGTTGACTCAACTCCTCCAGGAGGTGGTGATGATTTACGAAGGGGAAGAGCTTCTGCTCACAATATGGTTCCAACAACAACAGGAGCCGCAATTGCTGCTACTAAAGCGCTTCCAGAGTTAACCAATTGTTTTGATGGAACAGCGGTTAGAGTTCCAATTATTGTTGGATCAATTTCTGACATTGTTATGGTTACAAAAAGAAATGTAACAGTTGAAGAAGTAAATAACGCCTTTAAAAAGGCTGCTCAAGATCCTTTTTACAAAAATGTTTTAGCTGTATCTGAAAACGAAAACCTAGTTTCCTCAGATATTATCGGGAACCCTTTCTCCTCAATTGTTGATTTAGAGCTAACTAAAGTGGTTGGTGGGGATTTGGTTAAGGTTGTAGCTTGGTACGATAACGAGTGGGGCTATGCTAACAGAATGATTGATATGGCAATACATATTGCCTAAATGATAGAATTACCCTAATGAAATCTTTAAGAACAATTGATTTGAAGGACAAGAAGGTCTTAGTCAGATGTGATTTAGACGTTGTAGACGATAACGGAGAAATAAAGGAGCATTTTAGATTATCTTCATCAATTAAAACTTTAAACTATATTTTAGAACAAGGTGGTTTTGCATATATTTGCGGTCATATCGGAAAAACCCAAGAACCTAACGAAAAATTTTCAACTAAAAAATTAGTCTCTTTTTTTGATAAAAAGCTTATCAATAGAAATTTTGAAATCTTAGAAAATTTAAGATTTGATCAACGAGAAGAAGAAAATGATGAAAACTTTGCCAAAGAATTAGCCGAAGGTAAAGATTTATATGTCAACGAAAGTTTTGCAACCTCACACAGAAGTCATGCTTCAATTACAAAAATTACAAAATACTTACCATCATTTTTAGGATTTCATTTTGAAGATGAGATTGAAAATTTAAATTATGTTTTAAAAGATCCTAAACGACCTCTAACAGTAATCATAGGGGGCGCCAAAATAGAATCTAAAAAACCAACCATCGAAAAATTTTTAAATACAGCTGACTTTATTTTAGTCGGTGGAAAATTAATGTTTGAAGAATCACTTAAAAATAATGCAAAAATAATTATGGCTTCAGATGATATTGATGGAATGGATATTGGTCCAAAATCTGTGGAAGAATTTCAAAAATATATTTTTGAATCTAAAACAGTTTTTTGGTCCGGACCTCTTGGAAAAGTTGAAGATGAAAATTATAGAAATGGATCAATTCAAATTGCTGATTTAATTTCTAAGTCTGGGACTTACAGTGTGGTTGGCGGCGGTGATACTTTAGCTTTTCTTGAGAAAAATAATTTAATTGATAAATTTAGTTTTGTAAGTGTAGGTGGTTCAGCACTTCTAGAATATTTAAGCTCGGGGGAATTAGTAGGGCTAACTGCTGTTTTAAATTCTAATGGCTAAAAAAATCTTAAAAGCTACATTTGAAAATAGATGTAATGGTTGCGAGATGTGTGTACTTGAAGCTCAAAGACAATTAAAAAAAGTTGGATTGAGTAATTCTCCAATTAGAATTTTAAGAGATGTAGCTGGGTCAAATTTATATTTTCATGTTGAAATTGAAGATCATATTAAGAGTTTAAATTTAGAAGAGATTCTTAAAATTTGCCCCACCGGAGTATTTGAATTAGTAGAGGAACAAGATGAGTCACTCATTAACTAAAAACATTTTAGAAATAGATTTAGATAGAAAAACTTCGGTTGTTAAAAATAGAACCGATCTTTCTGATTTTATCGGTGGTGTCGGTTTATCGATGAAGCTTTATCAAGAATTCAGAGCTCAAAAACCTTTAATTTTATCAATCGGTCCGTTAAACGGCTTCTTTCCTTTTGCATCTAAAACCTCTGTTTTCTTTGGAGTTAAAAATAAAGTTTATGATTATTATATTGGAGGCTCACTTTCAACTAGAATAAGATTCGCAAATTTAGATGCAATTGTAATTCTGGGAAGATCCAAAGGAGATATATTCCTAGACATTCAAAATAGCGAGGTAACCTTTTTAGATTTTGGAATCGAATTTCAAAGCCAAGGATTGCCTGGAAGAAGATCCTTAATTGAATTTAAAACTAATAAATATTTATTAGATAATTATTTTAGATTTTCAGGAAGTGAAGCTGACTCTTTCCTAAATTATAAAAAAATAATGGGAATTGTAATTTCAGGAACTCATAATTTTGATGTAATCGACTCAAAAGAATACAACGATTTATACAAAGAAATTTTAACCAGATACGAATTTTTAACAGTTAAAAAAGACGAGTTTCCGTCATGTTCAGGATGTCCGGTTGGTTGCTCAAAATCAAATATCGGTGAAAATAGCGGTAACTTTTTAGTTCATTCTTTGGTTGGATGTCAGTTTGCTAAAAGACTTTATTCAAATAAAGATTTATTAATTTCTTGTTTAAATGTTTTAGGATATTCCTACACTCACGAAGATATAGAAAAGTACTTGGATACATTATACAATTTAAAAAACGAGTACATTTTTCAATAAAGAAAAATTATTATGCCCAACATTTTTAACGAAGAAAAATTTATTGTTGCCAATCTTAAACAATCAGGCAATTTAGAAAGTTCCAGAAAATGGATTGCTGATTTTAAAGCAGGTATTTCAAAAATTGATTTAAAAGTTAATGTAGTTATTTGTCCACCTTACCCATTTCTAGAATTATTTAGAAACGAGTTAATTTTAGATAAAGCTATTAATAAGGGAAGATTGTTTCTTGGTTCTCAAAATGTATCCTCAAATTCTAATTTAGAAAATACCGGTGAGGTTGGGGCTGAAAATATTAATGATTTAGTAAATTTTTCAATTATTGGTCACTCAGAGAGAAAAGAGAATTTCGATGAAGTAACTAAAAAGTATCAAAATTGTATTAATAATAAAATTGTTCCGGTTGTTTGTTTTTATGAAAATAAACGGGTTTTTGAATTATCTAATTGTATGTTTGCGTATGAGGATCCTAAAGCTATTTCTCAAGACGGAGTTTTTAAAGAAAAATCTTTTGATGAAATGATGGCTATTGTTACCGAACTCAAAGACTTATTTACCGACAAGACGATTTTATATGGGGGATCCGTTAATAAAGATAATATTCAAACTATCAAAAATTTAGAGTTTTTTAATGGAGTTCTTGTTGGACGTGTTTCCTTAAATCCCCAAGACTTTGCTGAATTAATAGCACTTTTTAATGCCTAGTTTATAGATTTATCCAACGATTTAAGTTAAAATAATGAAATTATGCAAGGTAAAAAGAAGTTAATCGTCACAATTTTACTTATCGTACTGTTACCGCTTTTTGCCCTTGGTTATATCTTTGGATTTTCAAATTTAGGTTTATTTAACCCAGTCAAAATTGCTTCTAATCTTTCAAAACCAGATCTTAAATCTACCGACGGAAGAATTAATATTTTAATCTTAGGTGTTGATAAGAGAATTGAAGGAAATACTGTAACTTCAGTTTTAACCGACACAATACTAGTCGCTTCAATTGGAGTGGCTGAAAAAAATCTTACTCTGATTTCACTGCCTAGAGATCTTTGGGTAACCAGCAAACTTGGTATTTCTGGAAAGATAAATTCTATTTATGCTCAGTATGATCAATCAAAGCAAGGCCTACTTGGCCCTGAAGGAACAAAAGATACAGTTGCTCAGGCTCTTGGAATTCCGATTCATTACAATGTTACAGTTAATTTTCAAGTATTTAAAAAGATTATCGATACTCTAGGTGGGGTCGATGTAACAATTGAAAACACATTTACGGATTCAGAGTACCCTGTTGAAGGAAAAGAAAACGCACCTCTAAACGAAAGATACGAAACTGTCACCTTTAAAAAAGGTGTAGAGCTTATGAACGGAGAAAGGGCCTTAAAATTTGTAAGATCGAGGCATGGCTCTGGAGTTGAAGGTACAGACTTTGCTAGAAGTAAGAGACAGCAGCAGGTTATTCTTGCGATTAAAGATAAAATGTTAACAGCTCAGACTTTAATTGATTTACCAAAACTTAAGGATTTGTTTACTTTATATGAAACTGACGTTGAGTCAAACATTACCAACGAAGAATTAGTTTCCTTTTTTTCTTTATACAAAAATTTAGATTTGAAGAATTTTAAAAGAGTAGTACTTGATGATAGAAGTACTTCTGATGAAGGAGGTCTTTTGGTTGCTCCGGAAGATACAACTCAATACGGAGGAGCCTATGTTCTTATTCCAAGAACTGGAGACTTTTCTCAAATTCACGCTTACGTTAAAAAATATTTATTTGAATAATGATTCAATTTTTTTACGGAGAGAATCTCTCTAAATTAAGCGATACCGTCTCAAATTACGCCAAAAAAAACAATCTTCAAAAAATTAATTTTGATTTAAATCCTGATACTATCTCGGACATTCTGGGCTCACTTGATACGCCTAATTTATTTGGTGAAAATAATCTTTTCATTGTTAATGTATCTGATTCCGAATTTGAGGATATTGAAAAATTTTCTAAAGGTTTTAAAGACTATTTTGAACTAATATTAGTTAACGAAGGTTCAATCGACGCAAGAGGCAAGTCCTATAAGCTATTAAGTAAGTATAAACCACAGGAATTTGTAGCTGCCGCCAAGACCTCAAATATTTTTCTATTTACAGATTATTTGTTCGCTAAGGATATGAAGAGGACTTATCAAGAGCTAGAGAATTTGCATCAATCAGGAGAAGAAGATTTAATGATTTTTAATATGATTGTTTCTAGCTTACGAAGTATTGCTGGAATTAAATTTAATACTAAGCAGAAGAATAAAATACCCCCATTTAAAATAAGGCAAATGTCTTCCTCCTCAGATAAATTTTCAGAAGACGAGCTTAAGAATTTATATAAAATATTATGTGAAAATGATTTAAAATTTAAAACAGGGGAGTTAAGCTCAGAGATGTTACTCTTACATAGTATCAACTCAATACTAAAAGATGGAAGTAGTAAATAAAAATTCAAATTTCAAATACACAATAAACTGGAGCTTTTTTTTAAGAACTAGGCTTTATACTCTAATTTTTATATCTCTGGGAGTTTTATTTGTCGGCAGTCAGGTTTTATTGCCTTTATATCTTATTGAGACGCAAAGTACTTACAAAGGAGCAGTACAGTACTCAGTTTTAGGGGCGTCTACTGGTTTTTCTGAAGTTAGTTTTAATGAATTAAATAGAGGTAAGGTTGACGTACTGGCTAGACTTGATACCCCAAAATTTTTTAGTGTAAAAATCCCTAAACTTAATATTAAAAACGGAACTATAGAGACTAATTCTTTTAATATGAACCCAGATAAATACCTTGGCCATTATGCTGGCACAGCACTTCCTGGGGAGGTAGGAAATGTTTTTATTTATGGTCACTCCGTTATGCCGTTCTTTTTTAATGAATCCAACTACAAAACTATTTTTTCAAATTTACATAAACTCGAGAATGACGATGTTATTGAGGTTAGCTACGCCGGGAAGACCTATAAGTATAAGGTGTTTGAAAAGATTATTTTAAATCCTGATGAGGTTAAGCCTTTAGAGACAGCTACCCCCGCTTATTTAAACGAAAAGACTATTTCTTTAATGACTTGTACCCCTCCAGGCACTACTCTTAAAAGATTGATTGTTGCAGCGAAGCAGGTTGAGTAAGTATTATATATTGAGCAGGTATTTTTTAAGGGCAAAAAGAAAGGGCGGAAATTTCTTTCGAAATTTCCGCCTTATTTCTAGTTTTTATAAGTTATATCTCCTGTTCAAAGCTTCTCATTGCAAGAGATTTTCCATTAGAGATTAGAAATCCAGTTACTAGTGAGAAGATTCCAAGAATAGCATAAAGTGTCTCGTTTCCTGTTTTTGGAACCCCTGAAGCTACAAGAGCTGTGTTGTTGTTAACAAGTGAGGAAGGTAATGTTCCAGTGATTGCTGAAACTGGAGTAGTTTGAGTAACAATTGCCCCGTTTGTTACAGTCATGTCAGAAAGACTTGCTGCAATTAGATTAGTTGTCTGTGCACCTAAAACGTCTCTTTCTTTTTCAGTGGTTTGAGAAACAGAATCTTGAGAAACTGCTGCTAATTCATGAGTAACTTGAGATGGAGTTTTCTCTTCCTCATCCACAATTAACTTTTTGTTAGAAGAATCGGACAATACATCTGTAGTATTTCTAGTTGTGTCAGATGAGCTAGAGTTGTCTGAAAGTAAGAAGTAAAAAGAACCAAATACGAAAACTGAAACTAATAGACTTGTCAAGAAAGTTTTAACAGTTTTAGATAAAAATTTATTGTTGTTCATTGGCAGGTATATTTTCCTTAATTAAATTACTATATGTATTAATTAAAACATTTGAGTTTCTAATGTCAACTATCTTTTTTTCAATTTCTTTTGACTTTTGTAAGATTGTATAGTTATTCAACTCAGCAAGGGCGCAGATAAATATAACATTGATGAGAAATACAGTAATAAATACTTTTTTGATCATTTTATTTTGTAGGTTCTAACAATTAATTCGATTTGAATTTTATTATTTATAAATTTTATATTACTACTTCTAATTTCTTTAATACCACTTTCTCTTTCAATTGAATTGATAAAGTTTTTAATGCTGCCTATGTCTCCTTGAATTACATTTTGAACTTCAAAGTATTTCTCGTTTGAATTTAATACCTTTGTTTCTATGATACCGAGGTTATTTTCATTGGCTAAATTGCTGACAAGATTTGTGTAACTTGGAATTCCTTCGCTCGGATTAATCTTTTCAATATAATTTTGATACCTTACATCAGATTCTTTTAAATTTTTATACTCAGGTTTGTTTAATATTTGATTTAATTCTGATTTGCTTGAATCAAGGTAATTATAACTATTTGTGGCCTCTCTATACTCGACTATACTTTTTATCAATAAATACCCAATTAAAGTATTAAGGATGGAAGTGATTATTATGAAGTACTTCAAATTGATTTTATCTTGATCCATATAATCCTTTAATTTCGTATTGATATCCACTACCATCTTCTAATTTGATTTTATTTAATAGAGTAATTTCAGATAATTCGGTTTTCATCTGAGTAAGACTCCTTATTTCATCAAAAAGAGTACTTTTTTGAGAATTAACTACTAAAACAAAACTTATTCTGGTTTTATCTAGATATTCATACCTCAGAGATACCAGATTTTCGTCTTTTGAAAAATTTAAGATTTCGTAAATATCATTAAAAAAATTAGAGAAGTTTCTCTTTTGGCCTGATACCTCGTTTATTTTATTAAGAGTATTGATTCTTTCTTGGTAAGTTTCTTTAGTGCTAATTCGGGCTTCAGTAACTTCAAGAGTACTGTTTAAGTCTTTATTAATTTCGGCTAATTGATTTTTCTTTTGGTAATTAAGGTATGACATGGCTAAAGTTATTGAACCTAAAGCCACGGATATAGCTAAGATAAAATTCATCAGGTTCTTGTTTTGGTCAGGGGTATAGTTATCGTTGAGTAAGTCTTGGGGTATTAAGTTGGTTATAGTTTTGGAGTTATTTTGAAGATTTAGAAGATTTTTTAGCTGCAGGTTTGGTATCATTAGACTTTAATTTTAAAGCAAGTTTGGCTTTTAATCTATTAGCTTTATTTTTATGGATAACGTTCTCTTTTGAAGCTTTGTCTAAGGCTTTTTGAGCCATAGAAAGAGATTTGTTTAAATCTTCAACTGGTTTCCCAGCTTTTAATAGGTCTGTGAAGTTTCTAAGAGCTGATTTAACTCTTTTCTTCCAAGATAGGTTATGAGCTTTTTTCTTTGCAGAACTTCTAACAGCTTTTTTTGCGGACTTAGTGTTTGCCATAAATTTCTTTCATTATGATAACATAACAGGATATATGGTCAAGGTATCTACCGATAAAATCAAGGGATTCTTAACACAAACTCAAGACTCTATTTTATCAGCTGCTTTCATAATCTCCTTGCTATATTTTGTATCTGCAACTCTAGGGTTATTTAAATCTAGAATACTGGTTTCCTACTTTGGGACCAGCCCCGAGCTATCCATATTTTTCATTGCTGACCGAATACCTTCAGCTATTTATTCAACTATTTTTTTAGGTTCCCTTTCGACAGTCTTCATTCCTATTTTTGTCAAAATAAATAAAGAGAGTAAGGGGAAGTCCTATCAATACGCCTCAAATCTTTTTAACTTGGTTCTTATATTCTTTCTTGTTCTAAGTGCTCTAATTTATCTGTTCTCTAAGGAGATTTTATTCTTAATCACCTTAGGAAAACTGTCTCTTTCAGAGTTAGACATGGCCTCTAATCTTTTAAATGTGATGCTGTTGGGTCAATTGATTTTAATTTTTAGTAGTTTTTTAACTTCGATTTTGAATGCCAGAAGAAACTTCCTGATTCCCTCATTAGCTCCTGTTGTTTTTAATTTGGTTTTTTTGATCGCAGTTCCTCTTTTATACCCTTTTCAAGGCATCTATTCTGCGGCGTGGGGAATGGTGATTGCCTCAGTTTTTCACTTGCTGATTCAAGTACCATCATTTATTGCCCATAAATTTGAATGGAAAATGCTGATTAATATAAAAGATAAGGATGTTACTCAGTCTTTTAAACTTTCTCTTTCAAGTTTCATGGCGACAGTGGTTTCACAATTAATTCTTCTAGTTGAGAGCTCTCTATCCCTTTTAATTTCCTCCGCGTCAGTGATTTACTTCAAATTTTCAGATCAATTGAGATATTTTCCTGTTCATTTGTTTGGGGCCTCGATTGCTGCGGCAGCTTTGCCAATACTTGCAACAGAATCAGAAGATAATATAGAGGTTTTTGTTAAAACTGTTAAAACCTCTTTGCTTCAGATTATTTACTTAAGTCTTCCGGTAAGTGTTTTATTAATTGTGTTAAAGATCCCGTTAGTCAGAATAGTTTACGGTGCAGATAAATTTACTTGGGAAGATACTGTTAGCACTGCGTTTTGTTTAGGTATTTTTTCGCTATCTATCTTTTCTCAAAGTTGTAATATATTCCTTTCTAAATGCTTTTATGCCTTGAAGAATACGACCATCCCATTGATTGGTTCTTTGATTACCTTGCTTGTGACTGCGGCGTTTCCTATTTATTTTATATATTCCGGTTACGAAGTGTGGGTTGTAGTTTTAGGATTTGTCGTCGGAACTTACGTTAATTTGGCTTATTTCTTATTAAAGTTATCTCGAAAAGTACACAGTTTCTCGTTAAGGGAATTATTTTTACCGTTAGGTAAAATTTTATTTTCTGGCTTAGTTATGTCTGTTTTCCTCTATTTTCCTATGCAATATTTAGATAATTACGTATTTAACACAACTTATGTTGTAAATCTACTTTTACTTACAGGAATAGTGTCCTTAGTTGGATTTGGAATTTATACCGCAATTTCATTCTGGTTTAGAGTTCCAGAAGTAATGTTGATATTTAAGATTTTAAGAAAATTCAGGATAAAAACTTCAAGACTTGAAAACCTAGAAAATCAACTAAACCAATCAATTTCTTAGATATTTTATTGATATAATCAGCCCATGGATAAAAAATCCTCAAATTTAGTTGAATCTAAAAATATACGAAATTTTTGTATCATAGCCCATATTGATCACGGTAAATCAACCTTGGCTGATAGGATGCTTGAGTATACTCATACAATTGAAAAAAGGGATCTTAAGGAGCAAACTTTAGACTCAATGGATCTTGAAAGAGAAAGAGGAATCACCATTAAATTAAAGCCTGTACGAATGGATTATTCATTAGAGGGAGTCCCTTATGAGTTAAATTTGATCGATACCCCAGGACATGTAGATTTTTCTTACGAGGTTTCAAGATCTTTAGCTGCCTGTGAAGGCGCAGTTTTAGTTGTAGATGCTACTCAAGGTATTCAAGCTCAAACTGTTTCAAATATCTATAAAGCAATTGATGCTAATTTGAGAATTATTCCAGTTTTAAACAAGATAGATTTACCAAGCTCTGATGTTGAAAAGGTTGCAAATGACTTGGTTCAAACTTTTGGATTTGATAAGGATGAAATCTTAAAGGTTAGTGCTAAAACTGGAGAAGGTGTTTATGAGCTTCTTAAAGAGGTTATCCAGAAAATTCCTGCACCTCAAGACAATATAGATAAACCATTTAGAGCCCTAATATTCGATTCATTTTACGA
>CAMDGN010000019.1 GCA_945897985.1 candidate division WWE3 bacterium
TCTTCTTGAAATCATATTTAAGATTATATTCTAATATACCTTTTTTTCAATCTAGCCTTTGCTATCAAGAATAGAATGTATATAATAAATTAATGAAATCATTATCCCCAAAACTCACCTTCTTAGCTCTAGGTTTTGTTTTAGGAATACTTACTGCTTCTTTTGTCTATCTTGGAATAAACTTTAAAAATAGAACCGAATCGACTGTTGTATCAAGCTCAAGCAGTCACTCAAACCACTCTATGTCAGGCTCTTCTTCAAAGACTTATAACGATTTGGATTATCTAAACATGATGATTATCCATCATTCAGATGCTCTTACAATGGCTGACGAGGCACTTCGAAAATCAACAAATAAGTTCATTCTTACTCTCTCAAAAAATATAATTTCCTCTCAAAGCGAAGAGATTAAAGACATGAAGGCTGAAATGGAAAATATTATTAATAATAAGTAATGTCTATATTTAAAAGCCATCACCCAATTAAACACTTAAAAAGTTTTAAATATGCTTTCTCCGGAATCTTACACAGTCTAATACACGAAGCTAATTTTAGAGTTCAAATATTAATCTCAATAATGGCAACAATTGCTGGATTTTATTTTGGAATTAACTCTACTGAATGGAGTGTTTTAATAATTGCATTTGCGTCGCTTCTTTCTGCAGAGGTACTAAATACTTCAATTGAAAACTTTATTGATTTTCTGATTCCTAAAAAGTCGGATGTGGCCAAAGTTGTAAAAGATCTCGCCGCAGGTTTTGTACTAATAAATGCAATTGCTTGTCTATTAATCTTATTTATAATTTTCGGTAAATATATTTTATGAATTTGAAAATAGGAGACAAAGCTCCCGAATTCTTACTACCTAATCAAGATGGAGTTAATGTTTCACTAACCGATTATTTAGGAAAAGATTTATTAGTTTATTTCTATCCAGGCGATTTTACTCCAGGATGTACAGCTCAAGCCTGTAATTTTAGAGATCATTACTCTGAATATGAGCAAAGAGGAATTACTATAGTTGGAGTTAGTATGAACTCAAAAGAATCTCATAAAAAGTTTCAAGAAAAATACAATCTTCCTTTCGATGTTTTAAGTGATATTTCGGGAGAAGTTACAGATAAATATAATAGTTTATTCAAATTAACCCTCTTTGGCTTAGATTTATTAAAATTTAGCAAACGAAATTCTTTTATTATCAATAAAAACGGAAATATTTCAAAAATATTTGAAAATGTAGATCCATTTTCTCAAAGTTATTAAAATCTAAAAAGGAGTATGATTAAAGTATGTATTTTATGGAAGGAATAAAATTGAATAAAAAATATTTATCTTTATTTATTGTAGCTGCACAAGTATTTATGTTAACGTCTGTTAACGCACAACCTGAGAACAAAGAGCAAAAAGTATCCGAAAGAGCACAAAAAGTCCAGGAAAATGCACAACTTAGAGAAGAGAAAGCTGAAGTTAAAACTCAAAGAATAACAGCATCATGTGACAATGTCTCTCTTAGAGTATCGAAAAGATTAACTCATTTGCAAGAATCTCTAAATAAAAGCACGCAGGCAATTTCAAATATTGAAGCATCAGTACAATCCAAAGTTGATACTTTGAAAACTGCTGGTAAAGATACAACTTTAATTGAAGCAAACTTTAGCAAGTTCAAAACTGACGCCGATCAAATATTATCTGAGAAACAAGTTTTGATTAACCAGCTTACAACTTTAGCTGGAACTGATTGTAAGCTCGATAAAAAAGCATTTGCTACAAGTCTTAAGAACTTCAATAATTCTTTAAGAACTCACACTCAAAATTATGGGAATCTTAAATCATTTCTTAGAACAAATGTTATCAACGAAATTAAAAAATTAAATGAAAGCGCAGTAAACTAATGAAAAAAGAAGTACTTATCGGAATAACTCTATCCATTTTGCTAGTACTAGCTGGTGTCTATCTGTACTTCAACAATCCAGAAAAAGAAGTTTTAGATGAGTCAGCAAATCCGGTTATGAAAATTGAAACACAAAATATCAAGGTTTCCGTGCCAAAAGCGCAGATCTCAAACATGGACAATGCCCAGATTGACGCAGAATTAGAGAAATTAAATATTGATGAGTCTTCAGATTTAGAAGTTGATGAAATTCAGTAAATATCTGAAATTTTTTCTTTAAATCTTTATTAGCTCTTGTGCTAGAATCTTTTTGTCGATATTTAAGGAGGAGTATATGGCAAGAAAATTCGGTGTGTCTGTAATCTCAATGCTGCCCTATAGCTTAGGGCCCAATGGACTAGGAAGATCGGTCGAGATTGCTGTGAATGCGGGTATGGACGGTGTACAAGCACTACCACTCTATGGATGGAACCCGAAACTGTTTCCCGAGAGAGGTGTTTTATCAATTGAGGAGGCCTGGGGTCAAGGAAGTAATTACAATCAGCACTCTGTTCGTAATTACCTTTTGTTTGATAGAGAATACCGTTCTTTTTATCTCTACAACAAGCTTTATGCTAAATACCCTTATGCTATACGTTCCATGCATGGAGTCTATACTGATCCAGTTGAGATTCACCCAGAGCTTAAAATATCCGAAGAGGGTTATTTAAGAGCTGGTTTCCCAATTGTATTTGATACTCACCATGTAAGAAGAATCGGAGCTAATGGAGAACCTCCCGTCACCACCGACCCTTTACGGTTTATTTCATTACTTGGAAAAAGGATTCAATTAATTCACTTGAGACTAAGTCACGAGGAAGAGAAGTCACTACTCAAGCAAGAAGAAACATCCGAAATCGTAAAAGTTGCTAAGTCACTAAACAGCTATACGAAATGTAATGTAATTCTCGAGCTAGTTCCCAAAATTCAATCCAAAACTCAGCTCATCAAGAGACTTAGAGGATTGTATTTGGCATCAAATCGATATTTACATTAATCAAAAGGACCCAAGAAATCATATTTCCTGGGTCCTTAATCTTTTGTACGCAATTATTCAGATTTAGTAAAAAGTCTAATTTTCTGTAAAGTATCCATTCCAAAATAAACTAGAGAATTCAAAATATTTGGATTTTTTGAAGCATAGAATTTTTTATAGAAGATTTTCATAGCATCAATTCCAGAATTGATTTGTAAATTTTTAGTTTCTTCAGAGACTTTAGAGAAATTTTTGGAGATTTTTTTAGTTCCTTTTGAAGAACCTTTAAAGTGATAAACAATAGTTCCTGGAAAGAACATAATTTTCTTTCCTTCGACAATTTTTATTTTGTAACACAAATCGATATCCTCACCATTTAAAAAATAATCTTCGCTCCAGCCTGAAACCTGATCAAAAACTTTTCTATCAATAAACATGAAGGCTCCAAGACAGGCGTCAATTTCATGAGGAGTATAGAAGTCGGACCATAGCATATGATACCTTCCAAATATTTTTGGGATAATTTTTCCAAAAATTCTTTCAAGTTTTGTAAAATAGCAAAACGCATTCCAAATTGTCGGGAAGGCTCTATGACAATCAATATCAATTTCATTATTTGGTAAAAGAATATTTGAAGTAACCAGCCCAACATTTTCCTGAGATTTAATATATTCGTACGTCTTGTAAATAGTAGACTCATCTAAAATGACGTCAGGATTTAAAAACAAAACATAATTTGACTCTTTTGAGGCTGATTTGTAGGCTAAATTATTTCCTTTAGCAAAACCTAAATTTTTATCATTCTCAATAATTTTTACAAAACCATCTTTATTCGCAAATTTCTTTTTAATCTCATCTAAAACTCCGTCGGTTGAAGCATTATCAATAAGAAGTACTTCAGCTTTTTTTCCAGATTTATTTTCAAAATATTCAACCGATCTTTTTAAAGAAGGTAACATTTTAAGTGTGATCTCTTTTGCGTTGTAAGTTAAAACTATTATTGAAATTTCCATACACTAATTTTATCATCTTATATGTGTACAACTTGTTTCAAAAGGAATTGGTAGAAATATTTTCTCAAGTAATGGTAAAATATAAATATGTCTTTTGAGTTACCAGAATTACAATATTCTTACGAAGCTTTAGAACCACACATAGATTCTAAAACCATGGAAATTCACCATTCAAAACACCACCAAACTTATGTTACAAAATTAAATGCCGGTCTTGAAAACCACCCAGACCTTCTAGCTAAAAATATTTACTCCTTACTATCAGATTTCAACAATTTGCCAGAAGAAGTTGAAAATGTGGTTAGAAATCACGGAGGAGGGCATTATAATCATTCAGTTTTCTGGGAACTTATGACACCGACCTTTATCGAACCTTCTGAAAATTTAAAATTAGTGTTATCAGCTAATTTCGGAAGTTTTGAAAACTTTATTGCTAAATTTAAAGAATCAGCCACCAATCTATTTGGCTCAGGCTGGACTTGGTTAATTAAAAGTAAAGAAGGGCACTACGAAATTAAAAATTACCCAAATCAAGAGAATCCTTTAATGCATGGGGATCATCCAGTTATGGGCATCGATGTGTGGGAACACGCTTATTACCTTAAAAACCAAAATCGTAGAAACGAATACATTGAATCATGGTTTAATGTTATCGACTGGATTGAAGTTGAAAAAAGAATTTAAATTTATTAATTGACATACCCATAAAAATAAGTAAATATAACTACATGCCTATAGAATCATTTAATTCTCCTCAATCAAATTCTGAAGAAAATAAAATAAAAAGGATTGGAAAAAAGTTTGTTATTTCTTCCGCACATGGCAAAGGATCTTTAACTGAAGGAAGCGAAAACTTTGGGCAAACACAAAAAACTACAGTTTTCACTGGAGGTGAAAGCGGGATGGTTGAAGGAAGTACAGTTAAAAAAGTTGAATTTCACAATAATAAAACTGAAGACAGAACTAGAGAAACTACTTATGAAAATTCCGGTAGGGTTGTTACAAGATACAACGACAGAGTTGAAGTTAAAATGCCAGACGGTTCTGTTAAAATTTATCGTGCTAAATCTCCTGAAGTTAATATTGAATCCACAACAGTTTCTGCACAAACAGAAACAGCAGATAATTTTACTATTAGACCAGAATCAGAGCAAAGTATTGATAAAGAAACAAATGTTACCGAGAAACCAGAACATTTAAATAAAGCAATTGAAGATCTTAAAAACTTTACAGATGCCTCTAAGAGTGAAGAATACGACCCTTCTGAACCATTTAAACCTTTTTCAGGTGAGGAACTTAATAAAATTCTAGTTGGTAAAAACAGATCTGAGCTCAGTCCAGAAGAGTATGGAAAAATTATTAATAGGATTGAGCAAGTATTAGCAAGATTAGAAAGATTGTCGGGGGATTCCGAAGAGATGTCTGAGCTGATCTCTGAAATTAATTCTCAGTTATCTAAACTACATGAAGAAGGGGTTATACTTAGTAACAAGAAAAATATTCTTGACTCTAAATTTATAAAACTTCCAGCTCAAAAATCAGAATCAGAAAATATCCTTAAACTAATTCAAGAAAATACTGAAAGAATCAAACAGTTATACGAGGAAAAAGATTCATTAGTCCAAAAACTAAATAACAATAGAACTGAAATGTCTGAAATAAGGTCTTTGGGATTAGATTCAAGATTAAAAGAAAGACTTAGCAGAGAATTTATGAATAAAGTCCGCTCTGAAGCATTAAACTCTATCCCAGCTTATAATGCTGAAGAAGAATTTTCCAAACTTTACCCAGATAATCCTGAATTAGGTAGAGTAACTTCTGATCTTGCTAAACAACTTATATCAAGAGACTTTGACGATCAATTACACGATGAGATATCTCAGATAAATCCTTCACTTCCTTCTCTTTCTATATCATCACTCTATGGTCCTGAATCAATAGACTATTCTAGAAGCAACATGAACTCAAATGAAACGTACGCCTTAAATATGCTTAAAAATAATCCTGAAGCTAGAGCATTATTTGGAAATGATGAGCTTATAGATAGGGAATACTCAGCTACTAGAGATGCTCTTTATAAGAGAATTTTAAAAAACGGATACTCTTCCCCTAGAGAAATTGAATCAGCATATCTCGCAACAGATTCTTTTAAAGATAAAGATGAAAAGGGACTTTTATTTAGTGTTGTTAGAATTTTAGATTCTGAAGCAAAGTATAAAGGCTATGGTGAGGGAATCTATTTCAATGTAAATCTTTGGAATAAAGTTTCAGAAGAACAAAGAAATACTTTATCTGCATTTTACGGATCTGAAGATTTAGAATTTATAAGTAATTTCGCTACTTCAGAAAAAACACCAGAACAAAAAATAAAATTTGATTCTATAATTGCTAATTTTAAAGAGAAGTTGAGAAACAGCCTCTAAACTTTAAGTAAAAATTAGTGTGAAAGAAATCGCTCCACATCCATCGCTGCCATTGCGCCTGTACCTGCAGCGGTAATTGCTTGTCTGTATCTTGCGTCAGCTGCATCTCCAGAAACATAAATTCCAGGAAGGGAAGTGTTAGTTGCATTGGTGACTTTAATATAACCTAAAGCATCTTTTTCAACTAAATTTCCAAGAAAATCGGTGTTTGGTTTCCAGCCAATTGCCACAAAAACTCCTTGAAGTGGTAGGTTTGACTCAGTATTAGTGTCAGAATGAATCAAATCAAGAGATTCAACCATTTTCTCACCTTTAATTTATTTAATCTGACTATTAAATATAAAATTAAATTTAGGATTTTTCTTAGCTCTATCTAGCATGATAGCTGAGGCCTTCATGTCCTTCTCAGTTCCTCTAACTAAAACATAAACTTGAGAGGCGTATTTTGAAAGGTAACTGGCTTCTTCCATTGCTGAATCACCGCCACCAACTACAGCCACAATCTTTTCTTTAAAGAAAGCACCGTCACAAACAGCGCAATAAGACACACCTCTAGCTGAAAGCCTATCTTCGCCAGTCGCTCCGAGTTTTTTCGGAGTTGATCCAACAGCAATAATAATGGATTTTGCTTGAAACTCAGAACCGCCTTCGGATTTAACGATAAATCCAGACTCTACAGAACCTGTGATTGAGAGTACATTTTCATCTAAAAATTGAGTCCCAAACTTAATTGCCTGATTTCTCATTCTTTCAATCAATTCAGGGCCCATAACACCTTCTGGAAATCCAGGGAAATTTTCGACTTCTGTAGTCCATGTTAATTGACCACCAGCTGGAAAACCTGCAATATTCATTGTTTTAAGGAAAGACCTTGAAGTATAAATAGATGAGGTTAATCCCGAAACTCCACCACCTATTACGACTACATCATAATTATACATACCAAAATACTACACCAATTTTGAAAGAGGGGATAACCCATATAATTTGCAAAGTACCCTATAAAGTGCTAAAATACTACTCTATGTCATTGAAAAGAGGAGTAGTTGCCTTTTTGGTTGCTATTTCAATGTTCGCCTCATCCGTAGCTTTTGCTGCCGAGGGACAAAAATTAAATATTTTATTAAATGTTCCGTTTTTTCACCAATACAACTCGTTAAGTGATTACAACAAACAATTAGCTGAAAAGACCGCTTGTGGTCCAACAGCTGCTGCCATCATGTTACAAAATGAGGGTATGAATATAGACGTTAATGACGTTTTAGCTATCATTCCAAACAATGTATACCAACCAAAAGTTGGGTTCTACCAAATGAACCAGTTTGCCCCTTATTTTAATAAGGAAGCTGTAAAAGTGGAGTTTTCACATAAAAACATCTATGACGTCTTAAATCAAGGTAAAGTCTTATTTTTAAACGTTAAAAACTATGACTCTGGTTATGGCCACGCGATGGTTATTGTGGGAATGAAGGGTTTTGATGGAGAAAAAGCTGAATCATTAATTATCCACGACGTATGGGTTGGCCCATATAGAGAATTTAAATTTAATTCATACGATACCTTAGTTCAACCTGAAGGTCAGGTAAACTATATCAATAAATCTTTATTGTTCTATATCAAATAAGAAGAATCTATACCTGCTGATAATATTGTATTATTAGATTAATGGACATAAAGAAATCTGTTTCCAATCCAATACCAAATCCAATACCAAGTCCTGACAAAATTGAGGGCTATGACTTCAAAGTTATGGTTAAAATAGCAGATTATGCCAAGGATCACGAGCCATTGAATGGTTATTTTGACCCAAATCGAACTGTTGGAATTTCCGAAAAAGAATTAGAAGATAAAATCCAAAGACAAAAAGAAGCTTATTCCTATACTTTTACAATAATTGAAGAAATGTTATCCAAAAGTCCAAATCTTGATACCAAGGTTATTGATCAAATTTTTAGAGAAATGGGTAATCTTTACGGTTTTAATTATGATCAAAATAGAGCCTATGTTGAATTTAGAAATTACTATATTCAATCTCGAGATTACATGAGAACACTAAGATCTCAACATCCAGATAATAAAGATTTATACCGAGTTCTGACCAATAAAGAAGTAATGGATAAAAATAATCTTAGAATCAAACAAGGCCCGTTTGCTTTTGAAATTTACACCTCGCAACAAGATCTTAACAAATTACTTCCAGCCAATTCTGAATCCGGATTTTTTGGCAAACTCAAAGAAAGAGTTTTACCGAGCAGGAATATAGGAGGAATGGCTGGATTTATTGCAAATCCTAATAATGAAATCGTGGTGGCTAACTATATAGCGCTTTCATATGATGACCCTGGTAAAGATATGTTCAATCGCTTTAATAAATTTGTTAATGATTATATGAAAGGAATTGCGCACCAAGAACGTAACCTTCCATTCACTCCTTCGGATCCAAGTAATTCTAGATTTATAAAACATGAAACTCAACACGCACTTTATAATTTGATTTTAAGATCAAATCGACAACTTTCCGCCAAGGATGTTAAAAAAGAGTTAGATTCAATTATCAATACAAATAGCAACAATGCTATCAAAATGGAAGAATTCATCCTGCTTTGCAATTATGTTAATAAAAATTCATTTTATGAAAACGCGGCCCATGAAATTTTAGCTAGAATTAAAGACGGCAACTTCAATTCAGGAATTCTCACTATACTTGATCGGGAATTTTATAACTATTTCCAATTCAATACTCCGTCCAATCTGACCAATGAAAACAAAGAGATTGATAGAATTTTTCAGTCAATTGATAAAAGTGTAACTGGCCCTATGGGTGAAAAACTTAAAGAAATCTACCATGGATTTGCAGAGCAAACAAAAGAGGATATTGAAAAAACTGTTTACGATGTGGCTCGCTTTATTGATAAATATCCAAATTACCACCAACAACTAACCAATATCCTAATGTTTGAGAGATTTGAATTTTGGAGAGATGCAATTAAAAAATATGAGGAGTATCTCCTAAATCGATCCAAATGAATCTACTCATCTACGCACTTGAGGCCAATAGAACAATGAATATGGAAATTTTCGGAAGATATTTGATGGTTTATGATCAAAATCTAGTTTATAAACACAGAAGTTGGTTTCGTAAATTTGAGACAACAATCTCATACCCCCATGTTTCTAAATTTTTCTTAACTGAAGGAATATTCTTTTCGGAAGTCGAAATTGTAGCCCCAGGACTCAAAGAAAGTATTAGACTTAGATTTGTTCCTAAAAGGGGAGCTAGAATCACCAAGTTCATTATTGATGAAAAAGTCAAAGTTTTTAATGGTAAAGGAACTTCTGAGGATTTAGAAAATATCGATAAAATTGAAAAATATATTCAAAGGCTTTACGAACTAAAAAAGAATAAGAAACTTTCTAAAAAAGAACTTGAAAAGAGAAGAGAATCATTCTTGCAAAAAATTGAAAAACTATCTCGGATAGGTTAAAATGAGCTTGTTAGTGCGGGATTAGTTAAGTGGCCTAACATCTCCCTTCCAAGGAGAAGAAACGAGTTCGAATCTCGTATCCCGCTCCATAAAATCTCCAAAACATATCAAAAGCCCCTTACCTTGACTTTCTATGGGTTATCAATTAAAATACACCTCCCGGTTATTTATTTAGCTGGTGGAAATTTTTTATAATAAGGAGAGAAAAGATGGCAACAGTTTATGTTGCGATTCCAGGGCTGACAGAAAGCCCTTGGGAAAGTAAGGTAGTTGTTGGGGTTACCGAGGTTGAAAAACCCGGAACCGAAAAACTCACTGGCTCGTACATCACGGTAAAATTGGGCCATTCTGGTTTCAATGACATCGATGGCAGCATCAAGGGTGATCAGGAATTTCTCTTGATCTACCACAGCGGCCGTTCGGCACGAAGCAAAGTAAACCCGGAATTCGCAAGCTATGGTGTGCAGATCCTCAAAAAGGATCGGCATCAGGAGTACAATCTCCAGCC
>CAMDGN010000020.1 GCA_945897985.1 candidate division WWE3 bacterium
AGTTTATAAAGAGGATTCTAAGACTCTGGGTCTCCTAAGTAATAGCCTTGGTATTTCAAGCAAAAGTACTCATGAGGAGGTTGGAATGAAGTATCCAGAGATTATTAAATCTGATATTGTGGTTGTGCTTGGGGTTGACAAGAAGTAGAGTTACTGTATAATATAAGTATCTCTCTCCTTTGGACCCTTACAGCCATATTTAGCTGTAGGGGTCCTATAATATATGATAGAGATAATTATTTACATTTTAATATTTTTAACTGTTGCTTTAATAGCATATAGATTTTTTACAAATACAAAGTTAATTGTTACTGATTCCTTTATTGATGACAAAGTATTCCTCGAAATAAAAGTTACGAAACTAAACCCCGACCAAAGGACTGATGTTCAATCTGATCCTCTAGCAGCTGAACAGCTGTTTTCTGTTATACACGGTATTTTAAAAGAGGGGATTGTTAATAATTTATTCTCTTTTGAAATTTTTGTTTCTGATGAAAAAATTAAATTTATAGTTGTTACCCCAAGCTTGCTTTCTTCACATATTGAATCTCAGATCTATGCTCAATATCCGTTAGCTCAAATTACAAGAATTACAGATTACACAGCTAATTTTGAAAATTTTTCAGATATTAAATCAGGCTCACTAGTTTTAGGAAAAGATCAAAATATTCCGATTTTAACTTTCAGGGATTTTGAGATAGACCCACTTTCAGCAATAACATCATCATTATCTCAGGTTAAAGCTGGGGAAGGTCTTGCAATCCAGCTTATTGCTAAACCAACTCCTGATACTTGGCAAATTAAAGGTTACGACTTAATTAATAAAATAAAGAAAAAAGATACTTCTAAAACCGTTTCTCTTGTTCAGATGGTTTTACTAGGTTTTTTTGAACTTCTGATTGCTTTTCCTGTTCGAATGATTCTTGGTATTCAAAAGAAAGAGGAGGTTATAAAACCTCAGGCACCTTCTGCTCTTTCCTCATCTGAAGAGGCACTGGTCAAGGGGATTGAGGGTAAGCTTACAAGAATGGGATTCGAAAGTTATATCAGAATTATTTCAGTTGCTAATACTTCCTTTGACTGCAATCAAAACTACAATTCTTGCATGGCAACATTCAAACAATTTTCAAGAGCTAATCTTAATGGTTTTGTTGAAGTTTTACAACCAAACAACAAGTCCTTTATCGAAGATTTTAGAGCAAGAAAGCTATCTTCAAATTTATCGTATATTTTAAATACTGAAGAAATTGCTTCTATCTATCACTTACCATCCTCTAGTGTTGAAAACCCTAACATATCTTGGGCACCAATAAAAATCAGTGAGGTTCCAGACAATCTTCCATCCAAAAATTGTGTACTAATTGGAAAAACTTCTTATAGAGGTAAAGAGATCCAATTCGGAATCAAAGATGGTTATGACAGACTCAGACATATGTATATGATTGGTAAAACTGGTACAGGTAAAACTTCCTTGTTTTTGACAATGATCATTCAGGATATTTTAAAAGGTAATGGGGTTGGTGTTATTGATCCTCACGGTGACTTAATTAAAGATATTTTGCAGTATATTCCTGAAGAAAGAATTAAAGATGTGGTTATAATTGATCCGTCCGATACTGAGAAACCTGTTGGGATTAACATTATGGAACTTGAGCCAGGGGACAGTCTAGATCGTAATACCTCCGAAATGGTTAATGCTTTTAAATCTATTTTTATTGATTCTTGGGGACCGAGACTTGAATATATTTTAAGAAATACAATTTCAGCTATGTTATCTGTTCCTGGTACAACAATCTTAGGAATTAAAAGAATGTTAACCGATGATGATTATCGAAACTTCATCCTAGGAGCCATCACAGACGTTGCTGTAAAAGATTACTTCGATAAAGAGTTTAAGGCCTTTAAATCTAACCCTAAATTAGTCACTGAATCCATTTCTCCAATTCAAAATAAAATTGGACCTTTCGAAACAATTAAAAGTGTTAGAAATATTCTTTGCCAAAGGAACTCAACCTTTAGATTCAGAGAAGCTATGGATACCAAAAAAATCGTTTTAATTAATCTTTCAAAAGGTATGGTTGGAACTGATGTAATGAATTTATTTGGGTCTTTGCTTGTTTCAAAACTGCAAGCCGCTGTTATGAGTAGAGCTAATATTGAGGAGAAGGACCGAGTCCCTTTTTATCTATATATTGATGAATTTCAAAATTTTACTACCGATACTTTACAAGAAATTTTAGCTGAATCTAGAAAATATGGTTTAGGTTTATACCTAACTAATCAATTAGTGGGACAACTCTCAGATAAAATGAAAGATACAGTGATGGGTAACGCTGGTACTGTTGTAACATACAGTATCGGTTCAATTGATGCTTCATTTATGCAAACTATTTTAAAACCATTTACTGAAACAGATATTCAATTTTTACCTAAATTTAATATCATAACTACACTAATGGTTGACGGATCTTCAACGAAACCTTTTAATGCTGAGATAATTAAACCGTGGGAAGCTTTCCAAAAAACAGGTAATGAGCAGAAGTGTGTTGAGCACTCCAGAAACACATACGGCGGTGATAGAGCTGCAATTGAGGCTAATGTTGAGAAGTGGATCACTAAGTCCTTTAAAGGACTTAAATATCAGGATACAGCAAAATAATTGTTTGATTTGATTGTGAAATAATTTTAAACTGTATATAATAAATTTATGGATCAAAATTCTAATATTAATATAAAAGATGAAGTAACAGATAACGAGCCAAAGCAACCTCAGGTTGAGTTTTCACTTGAGTCTCTAACTTTACCAAAATCTAGCGTCTTGAACATACTAGAGGATTTAAGAGTTATTAAGAAGAGATTTAATCACATCGAAAATATTTTAAAGGAGTCTGAGAGATCTCAATATAGACCTTCTATAGATATGCCAGGTATTACCGGTAAATTTGATGGAGAATCTATGGTTACTCCTGAAGGAACAAAGATGAGTGTACCTAAAAATTATGCTGCTAAGTCTCTTCTTGTGTATGGTGATGAGTTAAAGAGAATGGAGCAAGATGGTAAAGAAGCGTATAAGATACTTATAAAAGTTAATAGAAAGAAGATTGAAGGCCTACTTTCAAAGAAAGATGGAAGATATGTAATATTATCTGATGCAGGAACATTTAATCTTTCGAAAAATGCAGTTGAGTTTAGAAATATAAAACAAGGGGAGTGGGTTTCTGCTGTAATTCCTGAAAAAGGACCTCATGGAGATTTTGCTGCTGTGGATAAAATTATTAAAAAAGATAAAAATAAAGATGTTAAGTTCTTTGAAGTGAAAAAAGAGGAGAAAAAGATTCAATCTCAACCTAGACCTGTGGAAGTTAAACCTGCCGATCCAAAGCCTATTGAGACAAAACCAATTGAACCTAAAGTAGAGATGGTTAAAAAAGATACGCCTACAATTTCGTCTCCTGCATCCAGTGACGATGATCTAGTATAGATTAAATTTCTATCTAAAATTTCAATATTTATTTTTCAATTATATTATTTGAGTAGGGTATTTATGCTAATGGATTTTCAATCTCTTCAGGTTGCTCTTCCGATTCATTTTTCTTGGAATCATCATCGTTATCAGAAGTTAGTTCTAGCATCTCAGGCATCTCTGAGTCATTCATAGATTTGATATATGGTTTGATATCCTGTTTTTCGGAAGGGAAAACGGACTCAGAAGAAGTGATAATAATCTTAATTTTCTTATCTTTTCCACCAATATATTTGATTGTAATCTCAGCATCAATTTTTTTGGCTTTAGAAATTCCTTTAACAACTATATCAGGAAGGTAGTTTATTAATGATTGTTTTTCATCATCTCTATGGATTGACATAGTCTTTCCTGAAACTTTAAGAATTAGTTCATCATTAAATTTAAATTTATCAGTTGTGATTCCTTTTGTTAAAATATCTAAACTTACTTCAACAGAGTTTCCAGGTTCCTTCAGAAGACTATCATTATCAGGAACAATAAAATCTTCGGTCTTCTTACTTTTAACTTGTTCCATTTTATTCAAAGCGATTTTGTTGATTGGGTCAACTTCTAAAACTTTAGCGTACACTTTTTTAGCATTTTTATAATCTTGAGTTTGAAGGTAGGCGAGACCCATTCTTAATGAGGCATCCATATTATTTTCGTCTTGGACTAGTATTTGTTTGTTAATGGTTATTGCTTCTTCCCAGTTTTGATCGTAAGCGGCTTTAATGGCAAGTTTGGATAATTCTCCTAAAGTTAAGTTCATAGCATAGAATTTACCAAATTGTACGCTCTAGTCAAGATAGATTTTTTAGCAGAAATTTGCTAATGTGGGTGTGAAATGTCTTTACACTCGAAATGGGCGAATATCAAAAGGAAGAAAGCCGCTTTAGATTCCAAAAGAGCTGACAACTGGAATAAGATTTTAAGAATTCTAATTGTAGCTACTAAAAAGGGTGGTGGCGATATTTCATCAAACCCTTCTTTAAGATTAGCTGTTGAAAAAGCTAAGGAAGCTAGGATGCCTAAAGAAAACATCGAGAAAGCCATTAAAAGGGGTACTGGGGACCTTGAAGGTGTTAATTATGAAGAGGTACTCTACGAAGGATTTGGTCCTGATGGTGGCGCCTTTTTGATTGAATGCGTGACAGATAATAAAAATAGAACTGTAGCGGAACTTAGAACTATTCTTTCCAAAAATGGAGGTAATCTAGGAACGGTTGGTTCTGCTGCTTATATATTTGGAAACGATAAAGATAACCCTATATTTAAAGTTAAAATCACTTCTACTGAAAACGAGGTACTATTAGACAAGATTTTAGAAGCTTTGGATGATAACGATGACGTGCAAGAAGTATTTAGTAACTATGAGGATGAGGAGTAATAATGATAATTTTTGGAATTGATCCCGGAACTGCAACAACTGGTTATGCTGTACTTGAGATGGACGGTTTGACCCCAAAGTTAATTGAAGCCTCTGCTTTTCTAACACCTGCCGATCTAGAATTATCTGACAGACTTTTAATGCTGTACGATATGTTAAATAAAAAAGTCGACGAGTTCAAACCTGAGATGATTGTTATTGAAAGAATATTCTTCAATACAAATACTAAAACTGCGATTGCTGTTGGTCAGGCTAGGGGAGTTTTACTCCTAATTGCCGCCCAAAAGGGGTTAAAAGTACATGAATACACAGCACTTCAGGCTAAGCTTGTTGTTTCTGGGTATGGAAGATCCAAGAAAAAAGAGATGCAGGAGGCAGTTAGAGTCTATTTTGACTTGGAAAAAATAATTAAGCCTGACGATGCTTCTGATGCAGTCGCAATGGCCTTATGCTACATTCATAAGGAAATAATCAAAGATGATAGGAATAGCAAGAAGAACTAAGTTCTTAATATTTACAATTATTTATATTTTTGGCTGTTTGCTGTTTGAATACACCAAATTTGATAAATTAATATTTCTTTCAGCCTTCGTTTTTCTTATCGTTATAACAAATTTGATCGCTTTGTACCCAGGTTATAGTCTTAAGGATACCTTTTATATTTCATTCCAGCCGGTAGTAATTTCTGTCGGAACCATAGCTGGACTAATATTTTTCCCTAACTTGAATGAGTACTTCAAGTTAACTTTAATACTAGCTTCGGGATTTTTACTGTATATTTCAACCTTAACAAATAATCTGGTGATAGCGGAGAAGATTGAGGACGCCTCATTACCGTTATTCAGGGTCGGTTTAATTTGGACACAGATTTTACTCATTATACAATCTATTCCTTTAATAACAATAGTTTACAAACTTGATTTATTGTTCATTTATCAGTCTCTAATCATACTTTTATACTTTATAGCAGCTAGTTTTATTTATATTCACACTTTGTTGCTATCAAGAAAGAACGATGCCGTTTCGAGCAGGGAGGTTCTATTGATAGTAACTCAAATGGTTTATTTACCATTCTTAGCCTCGATTTCCACATCATTTATGCCTGCGGAGTCCTTTTTAAGGGCTACCTTTGTAACCTCAATTTATATGGGAATGGTAGGGTATTCAAGAAACTATATAGAGAATTCGATCACTAGAAACCTAGTAGTGCAATATTCGTTAATATCTTTATTTTTCTTAATAGTTTTATTTATCTTTAATCCATAATTTCAGCGCCATTTCAATCAAAAGTAGAAGAAATTTACTCAAAAAAACCCGAAGTCGGGTAGAGTAGTTAGCGTGAGGTGGGGAAGAGTGCTAAGGATATTTGTCATAATCGGAAACTTGTAAGTTTGTCATACTTTCGATTTGTGGATAATTACTGATGCGGAGATATTTTCCGAACATTTAGCTAACTTAAAAAATAAATAAAGAAAATACAAATTAATTCAAAGAAAATAGAAGAATAATGAGTAATTATATTTCTTTAATTTAGGTTAATTAGTAGAGTGCTCTATTTCTGCGGTATTTCACCTCCCCCTATTGGTGCTTATTTGCATCTTTTAATATGTAGGTGTTAAGACGTCGTTAAACATACATTATACGACGTCTTAAGTATTGTTGAAACAATAAGCAAATTAAATAAATTCACATTTCCCTACTTCTAATTTATGTGTTTATATTTTATTGTTTTTATTTGTCATTTCAATATTAATTCCCTATTTATTCTGAATTTATTTTGTATTACCTCCTATTTTATTTCGCTGTATTGTTTGTAATTTGTCGTGCGTTAAATCTTCTCCAATTACATATGTGGTCTCAGCTTACATACTTGTTTGCTGCTATGTGAGTAAAGTGTCGGTTAGGAATTTAAAGTGTCTTAAAACTGATTTTAGGAGGTGGTATTTTATGGCTTTTACGGTGCTACAAATTAAGTTTGAGTATCGATTACGGTGCTATAATTTTTCTTATGAAGATCCGCCCACTTCTAACAAATTATCTTGAGCACTGTGAGATTGATAGAAATTTATCTCCTTACACAATTAAGATGTACGATTTTTATTTAAACGATTTTATTTCCTTCGTTTCTAAACTTATTAAAAAAAGTGAATCAAGTTTGGATGTATTAGATATTAATGTTGAGAATGTAAAAAAATACCGACTATATTTAAACCGAAAAGTTCTTAAAAATTCTTTAAATAAAAATTACAAAACATCAACCCAAAGAACTTTTTTAGTTGCACTAAGAACTTTTTTAAAATATTTAATTGTGATAGAAAAAATAGAGGTTCTCTCCCCTGACCAGATTATTCTAGGAAAAGCTGAAGGAAGAATTCCTAAATTTTTAAAAGACGAAGATTTAAAGAGTATATTTAGTGTTCAAAATATTAATAAAAGATCTGGTCTTCGTGATAAAGCAATTTTACTCACTCTCTACTCTACCGGGTTAAGGGTTTCGGAATTAGTTGCGTTAAATATTGATAGCATTAACCTTAAGACTGGTGAATTTGCTGTTATCGGTAAAGGAAGAAAGGTCAGAACCGTCTACCTCTCCCCTGCCGCAGTGGCTTCGATTCAAAAATATCTTGCAACTAGAAGGGATAGCTTTAAACCGTTATTTCTGCGTTATTCCGGCAAAAAAATGGAGTTAGAAGATGCAGACGGTGCTTCATTACGATTAACTGTTAGGTCTGTTCAAAGACTTGTGAAGAAATATGCTTTAAATGCTGGAATTGCTGTTGACGCCACACCTCACACGCTAAGACACTCCTTTGCTACTTCCCTACTCTCTCAAGGAGCCGACCTTAGAAGTGTTCAAGAACTGCTTGGTCACTCAAATGTTTCTACAACTCAAATTTACACTCACGTGACAAATAAGAGATTAAAAGATATTCACACTCAGTTTTTAAAAGATGTTGAGTAATTTGCAGTTAAATTTATTCTTCATCAGCAATTAAATCTGAAACAAAAGCTGAAGCTTCGTTACCGATAATTTGCTCAATGTTGGGAATATGTTTTTTAATAAATTCACCTGTTTCTTCCTCGTTATCTCTTTCAAGAACTTGCAGGAATTCTTCTTTGTTTTCATCAGGCATGTTAATAGTAACAACAGCACTAACTCTTTCATTAAAGTTTGCAATAAGTTTCTCTTTAAACATTTCTTTTTCCTCTTTGGTCATCGTGGCATACTTTGCCTGAGCAATATAATTGTCTAGTAGCGAATTAAACATGTTTTCTTGATTAGTTACGTCTTGGTTCATTATTTTTTCTTTCATTAAATTATTACTTTAATTTTTCTATATCAGACACAAGTACTCTTTCAAATAAATTCAACTGATTCAAAAATGAATCGGAACCAATTTTAATTGTAAGTTTATCCCTAACAGTATCTAGAAGTTGTTTGTAGTTTACATAGTATGCTGTCTTTGACATTTCTAGATTCAAAGGGGCTATGTCTGATTCAAATTCTTTTAGTAATTCCTCCAATTTTTCTGGATTCTTTGAAAGTTTTTCTATCATCTTTCTAATCATTGATTTTAATAATTCAAGCTTTTCGATGAGATTCTTATTTGAGTCAGTTTCTGAATTCTCGGGTTCGGCTGTACTCTCCACCACTCTACTTACAGGAGCAGCAGGGGCAGTAGGCACTACAGGTGGAGTTGTAGTAGCGTCTCTAGGTGTGGAAACTGTAGAAGGTGTTGACGCAGTTGTACTTCTTTCCACTCTATTTGTTTGAGGAGTAGCTTGTCTTTCGTTTTCTTGAGTTCTAGGTGTTCTGCCTGATTTTGGACTTCTAAAGATCGGGAAAAACACAGGAGTATCATCAATTTTAATATCTTCACTAATTTTTAAGGTCTGCTTCACTATCTTTTGAGTTATCTCTGTAGGGTCTGGGATGAACGACTCCCCACCTCCTTTGATTGTTGATACGACTTCCATATTGGAAGCATCCCCTATACCATATTGAATATTTTTAATGTGAGCTAGGCCACTCTCGTGACCGTCTTTAAATATTTCACCTAAAATTCCAGGATCTTTTGAGAAATCTACTTTCAATGTACCATCAGCTCCCATGATTAGGTCAGCTGGAGATGCTAGTACCTTGTGACCGTCTGCAAGAGTTACTAAAACTTGAAATTTACCTTGATGAAAGGCATCTAAATATCCTTTATCAAAATCATGAAGTAGTGTGCTTCCGCTCTTCATTGTTCTTCCAAAAATATCCAGCACTGCTTCTTCTCCCGGTGTTTTACTCCACATAGATCTTGTTAATCCTCCAAAGGTAGCTATTTGTCCTTCGGCAGTTCCGTTATATTTTCTAACAATATCATCCACAACATTACTGCTCTCCATTAACTTACTTAGTCTTTCCTGACCACTTACACTTGTAGTGATATCTTGGAATTCTTTAACAACCTCATATTTTTTCTCAATTTGAGGAAGAAACCCACCTAGACCGTGGCTTTTGATCCATTCAGGGGTTATACCAAAAGCTGACAAGGCATTGTTTGTACCCAAAGCCATCCCTCTCTTAAATATTTCTGAGCTGAATGCTCCAGACAATACCGCAGAAACTACAGCAACTTTAGCTGCACTTTTAATTGCTTTGCTTTTATTAGCGGCTGTAAGAATTTTTTTATCAAGTTCTGTTTGCTTTTCAATTTTTGATTTTTCTGTGTTGAAAACAGAGGCATACCTACTTTGAATAGTTGGGTCAGTCGCATTGATGGTTGATAAAATTTGAGTTGCAGTTTTAATGGTCTCAGTTTTAATTTTATTAAGTTCTTCAGCTGAGTTGGCTTGAAATCTGTCTCCAGTTTTTTCTTCAAGTTCATATAGAGCCTGGAATTTACCAATTTGCTGTAAGAGTCCTGTTAAGGCCGCCTCTTTATCTTGAGGTGTGGTTGCAGTTTCGTACAGATTACTTAAATTCTTGATGCCATTAAGTAAAGGTTCGATCTTTTCAAGCTTAATTAAACTCTCCATGTCGGCAGCGCCGTATTTATCTAGAAATTCGCCAGAATTTCCGCCAACAGCTAATCTTCTAGTAAGCCTAGAGGCAGTTTCCGTTAGCTGGTCTTTTTTTCTAATGTATTCAAAAGTACCAGAAACCGCACCTGAAATTGCCATTGTGGCTCCAAGTGAGCCGTAGCCAGTTAGAGTAGTTATTTTTTGAATTCCAGAATTTATTTTCGAAGAGCCGGTAACAACCAGCGCCATAGCCCAGTATCTTCTTTCGGCTGGGATAGAGCTTAGCCATTTACTTGAGGTAATTTTATCTTCAATTTTATTTGAAAGTGT
>CAMDGN010000021.1 GCA_945897985.1 candidate division WWE3 bacterium
AAGATTGGGATTAATTTTCAGATTATCAGTTAAATTCTCTATGTTATTTATTTTATAATTATTAAAAATAATGGACTTATACCTAGAATAATAATTCATCTCGTTTCTTGAGTCAAAAACTTGAAGTCTGCTTTTGGAATCAAGATATAAAGAAATCAACCCAATAATAAGCACAAATAGTAAAATATAGGGTTGAATAATCGTTAAAGCTCCTAAAGTAAGCACTGTTCCATAAATTCTTGATATTAGGGATATATAAACATCAAAAAACCAAAAAATGTCATAAACATTTGCGTTTTCCAGAATTTCTTTAAACTCTGGAGTAGCTCGATATTTTACTGGAATTAATGAGATTTTTTTTAATTTAAACTTTTCGACTTCAATATTTCTAAATGCCTCTAGAATGAGCATTTTATAGTTTAAATAATTCTTGATAATTTCGCTGATTGATGAGTTAATTACAATTCCTGCCAAAATTAGATAAGCCGTATCTTTATTAGCACTTACTATGTTATTTAGAAGTATTCCTACTAGAATGATGTTTAAGGAAGTTGAAGTTTGAGATATGAATTCATAAATAACATCGTACTTTAGTACCTTGCTGTTTAAAGCTTTGGATACTGATATTGCTACCTTTGTAAGTTCGATAAATTCGGAAACTCTTAATTTAATTTCTTTGATTTTTTTTATTAGATTATTAGACATGGTTCTCTCCTTTTATACTACTTAGATACTATAGTTTATACAACTATTGAAATATATTATTTAACTTTTTTGGGAAATTCCCTCCTCTGGAGTGTGATTCTACTACACTTGACAAAAAGGTCAAGTAACCTATATAATTATGTTCCTTCGCAAGAAGGTATTTTTTCAATATTAAGGAGTCAGAGATGAAAGAGTGGCTAGTAGCTCGTTGGATCGGTCTTTTGCGGTTTTTTGGGTTGGTTTTCATTTGCGGCGTTGTGGCAACGCTCGCTGTGGCAGGACTCCGATACAAAGTCCCGCCGAAAGTGACCTCCATGAAGGAGATATACTCTGTCCAAGTCAGCGGAACAGCCGGCAAAACGGTTTCCGATATCTACCAAGATATCGGTCCGGAGGGCCCGATTAAACCGTATGATCTGATGTGCGCGTCACATCGTCTCGAGTCCGCCGGCAGCGATTCCTATGAGTTCACCGACGTTCTTTTCCCCGGATGGTTCTACCCATCCGCAATGGTTTCATCGGAAACCATTTGTTCTTTAGATGGGGATTCTCTTCGAAAGAAATTCCCAAGCTACCGAGAAATTGGTAGTTAGTTCGCTTCCCCGTCTTCTCTTAGTTGAGAGGGCGGGGATTTCTTTTTTCTACTTTACATTTTATTAAAATCAATAATAATCATTCAGGATGATTCTTCTTAAGGAGGAGATGATGATTGTTCAGATGGCTGACGGTACTGGAATGGTTGAGTTATATGACTCAATGGTTATGGCCCCACCGCTAAAGGCTGTGAATATGGCTCGAGGTAGCTTTGGAAAACGCGTTGCAGCTTTTGATAAGTCGCGACATACGCGTTTCTTGGACCACTTGGCTAAGGAATTTCACACCGCTCCGATGCGTCATTCATACATCACTTTGTATGTTCAAGCACCTGAAGTTGTAGCGAGGCAGTGGTGGAAACACATTGTTGGTGGTGAATACTCTTTTAAAGACACTGGCTGGAGCGAGTTATCAGGGCGTTATGTTCCGTATGAACATTGGTACACTCCCAAGGAATTTCATGTTCAGCCTCAGAATAAGAAGTCAGGTCGTGCCAACGAAGTCCATCACCGAAGTAACGAATTTGTTGCTCGGTACCAGGAACTTATTAAGCAATCATTTCAGCTTTACAGTGAAATGGTAGATTCCGGGGTGGCATATGAACAAGCTCGAATGCATCTACCGCTTTCAACTTATACCTATTTCTACTGGACAGCTTCGGGCCAAGCGTTGAATCACTTTGTGAAACTTCGTCGTAAGCACGATGCTCAGGCTGAAATTAGGGTTTTTGCTGACGCGGTTGATACTATTTGTCGTTCGTACTATGGGGAACTTTGGGATAGTATGGAAACGTTTATGAATTAAGGAGAGAGAATGGGGCGATTGTGTGCAAACACAATCGCCCCTTCTTCATCTATTCATCTAAATTTTCGCTGATGATTGTTTTAGATGAAGGTGCTGAGTAGCTAAAGTTTTTGGGAATTTCATAAATTAAAACTTTATTTCCACTTTGAGTTTTGATTTCTTTAATTGGTTTATTGCCGGCTATAAAAGTTCTAGCTCTTGAGTTTGAAATATCATTGGTGAACATTTGAGGATTTTCAATAAATACATAATATCTGGCTTGATTGCCGTCTTTTGGATTCTTGATTAAATATCTTGTGACGGTGACTCTTTCATTGGTTGAATAATAATCATTTGGGTTTTGATTTAAAAATTCTGCAATTTGTTTCCATTCCCTATTATATGGAAATCCGAACATGCTTAGGTGAAATACTGGAGAAGGTCTAATTAATGTAAAGAGTAAAAACTTTTTATCCTCCCATGGATATTCTTTAGCGTGATCGACAAAAATTGCATTAGCTTGAAGAAACAAGAATAAAGCTAGGCCACCAAGTGCAGCGTAACCAAGTATTTGAAGAGCTTTATTTTTAATTACTTCAAAGGCTTTATCAATTCCATATCCCATTAAAATCATTGTAGGAATTAAGTAGGTGTAAATATGAGTTCCTGGAATGCTTACTATCCCCTCCAAAAATGCAAAAGGGATCAGAATCCAAACTAATAAATTAATAATATTTTTATTAAATTCCAAATCTTTTAAAAATTTGATTTTAATATATTTACTAATTAGCGGGTAAAAAGCTAAAGCTAAGCCTAGACCAATTATAGCAATGTAAAAGTGAATCACATAAATTGGTTGGTAAATTGTGAATAGGTAGTACGAAGATGAAACTTTATTTGATACTTCACCACTAATTCTGCCCAGCCAGTAATCTTTTGTTTTGTCAGTAAGGTTCATTACAAAAGGAATATAAAAAGAAGCAAGCATAACCACAAAAACGAGTCCAGCTACAATTAAATTGAGTAGTAATTTTCTTGACTCAGGCTTTTTGCTATTAAGTAGCTCCTGGATCGCCCAGTATAAAATTGGGAGTCCGAAGAATAACCCATCGTAGTGAAATAATGTGGCAGCTGCTAATGAAACAAACGAAAGTGTAATCAGATAATACTTTTTGGTCTCTTGGAATTTCTGATAAAGATAGATGGCGAGAAGTCCGAATAAGATAACAAATGATTGATACTGAACAATCCTTGAAAATGCAACTAAAAATCCATTGGTGGCAAAAAAGATGCTTGAGTAAATAGCTGTTTTTTCGTTAAAAATTCTCTTAACAATAAAATAGAATACTATGACTGATAAAAATCCAGCCAAGGCAAAAGGAAGTCTGGTTAACGCATAATTATCAAAATCATTTGTAATTCCTTTGAATATCCCGGTAACAATAAACTGATTTGGGCCTTTTCTTTGGTCTAGTAGAAACTGGAAATAATCTCCGTCAACTTTGGGATTAAAAAAAGCTTTAATTTCATCACCTTGGTAGTCTGAATAGCCTAAGTTATAAAGTCTTAAATAACCTGAAAACAAAAAAATAACGAATAAAAATATTAATAAAAAGAGTGATTTTTTAGGACCGGTCATGTTTTTATAATATCATAGCTGAACTTTGAACTTAGTTTGAAAGATAACACCCCCAAGAATGACCAAGATTCCTGCAGTAATGATGGGCAGATGGATCCCAAATGAAATTATAATTCCTGAAATAAGTGGGGCTAGCGCCATTCCCAGCGAGGTTATTGACTGATTGATTCCGAATATTTCACCCTGTGAGTCTTCGTCAGCCAAATTTGAAATTATGGCTTGAGAGTTTGGTCCTAAAATTCCGTTTGCAATGGCAACAAATGGAAGTACAAAATAAATTTGGTAGGCTTGATCTGGAAGAAGAAGTCCAATAAGAGCAGAACCTAAAATAATACTTCCAAAGAAGACAGCCTTTTTAGGTGTAACAGATTTTGGTAGATATCTAATGATTAGTCCTTGAGTTAAGGCAATCCAAATTCCAATATAGGCAAATAACTCCCCTATCTGTCCCTCTGAAAAATTAAATTTAGTTACCAGATAAGCTTGAAAAAATTGGGTAAAGAACGAGAATCCGCAGGTTATTAAGAAGACAACTGTAAAAATAACTTTGAATTTAGGGTCGGTAAAGGCTTTTTTAAGATTTCTAATTCCTGAAGTAAGTGAAACTTTCTTTTCAATTTTTTTGGATAAGGTTTCTCTAAAGAAAAATGAAAGTAAGATTAAATTTATAAAGCTCAAAATTGCTGCAATTAGAAACGGAGTTGCATAATTAAAGTTTGAGTTAATTGTTGGATCAGAAAGTTTACCGCCTAGATACGGTCCGATAATAAAACAGACTCCAAATAAAGCTCCAAGCAGTCCGAAGTTTTTTACTCTATCTTTCGGATCTGTAATGTCAGAAATAGCTGAGGTAGCAACCGAAATATTACCTCCACTAAATCCATCAATAACTCTAGAAAGAATAATTAAATATAAAAGTTTTTCTGTAATACCAAAAACCATCAAAACATAGCCAATAAATGTTCCTAAGATTGAGAAAAATAGAATTTTCTTTCTTCCGTATTTATCTGACAAAGTTCCAAGTAGCGGGGCTCCAAAAAATTGAAAAAATGGGAATACAGCTAAAGCCAAACCTAAAATAAAGCTTCTTACATCGTATGAAATATTAATGTCAAATAAATTTGAAGTTGGTGATAAAAATAAAGGAGCAAAGATTGGAATTACCAAACCCACGCCGATAAAATCAATGAAAATGGTTAGATAGATAATGAGTAATGATTTCTTCACTGAATGATAGTAGCAGAAAAAGTGAAGGCGGGGTTAACTTGCGTTAACCCCGCCCTTTCCTTAGTGGAAGATTTTATCAGTTAAAATCTGATCCACTTTGGGAAAATGAATTGAGATTTGAGCTCTAGTTTTGTAATCAATTTCAAAATAGACATGTTGAACTTTCGCCCTGTCTTTTGAAACCAGCCTACTCCTAGAGTCACAGCTAAGCATCTCTAAAATTCTATCCTGTTTGCCATCAATTTCGTCTTTCGATTTACGATTGATGTTTGGGATAAAGTCTTTGAGTTGGGCTAAAGCTTCAAGAATCCTTCTTCGCAATTCATGGCTTTGGATAATCAACCCCATTCCCCTTAACTTGGGCCTTACTTTCAAGCCATTTGAGAAAATTACCGAATTCCTTCTCTAAGAAATCCATTTCTCGGTAATTCCCATAGACTTGTCGTAATTCCACGCAAATTGATGGAAGTGTTTGAAGTTCTTGGTTCTCCTGAATTAATTGGTTAATCCTTGCACCTTTACGAAGTTTGAATCCTTCGATCAGGTGTGGAATTCCTTTCGCATCAGTACTAGTTTGCTCCACTCTAAACACTTGATATAAAAATCTCATGTAACGAAGGAGTCTCAGAACTTCTTGCCTGTTACCCTCAAGTTTCATAATCTCCTCCTAGATTAAAACCTATAATATTATAGATTATTTTATTGAAAAATCAATGTAATCGCCTAGTTTGACTCCGTTTTTTTCAATCTCACCCTCTTTCAATTCAATAGTATACTTTGAGTTGAAATTTGGTTTGTATGTTTCATAGTCATAGGGATTTTTATAATCCTGAAATTTGACATTTTTATATAAATCTACAACTATTTTATTTTGATCTAAGAAAATAATATCAATATTAAACTTCATGCCCTTCATATAAAAGGAATATCTTCCAGGCACATCGAAGATAAATAACATCCCCTCGTTTTCTTTTATTGTGTCAAATTTTGCCAGTCCCCTACTTCTTTCTTCATCTGTTTTAGCAATGTTTAATAGGTATTCTTTTTGATTGATTAAAACTTTAATTTGACTGTCAGAAATGTTTATTTTATAGATGAATAAGTAACCAAAATAGGTGATAATTCCTCCAAGGATTGTAAGGAAAAAAAATGTAATTAGCTTATTCATTCTTTTTGAAATCCAATGCAAGAGAATTGATGCAGTACCTTAATCCGGTTGGGGCAGGCCCGTCGGTGAAAACATGTCCAAGATGGGCCTCGCATTTCACACAAAGAACCTCGTCTCTTTCCATATTTAAAGAGTAATCCTTTTCTATTTTTACAGAACCCTCGACTGGCTGAAAAAAACTTGGCCAGCCGCTACCAGATTTAAATTTAGTTGTTGATTCAAATACTTTTTGTTTGCAATTGACGCAGTAGTAGCCACCTTCTTCAAAAAACTCATCATACTTTCCTGAGTATGGGGGTTCGGTTCCTTTTAAAAAACAAACATTGTACTGGTCGGTTGATAAATTTGGATTAAGGTTTTTTTCTTTCATAAAACTTTCTATAAAAATAATTCTTTTAATTTTTTAAATCTGTTTGGTAACTCTTCAGCTAGAAACTCTTTTCTTTTAGTGCCTTCAAGTTCGAATAGGTCTTGCCATAAGGATCTGCCCGCTAGAAACCCACTACATCCTGATTTAGCTGCGATAAAAACTTGGTTATAAAATTCTTTAAAAGTAACTCCTCTTGAGAGAAGAATCCAAGGAGTATCTTCAAGAAATTCGGTGATTGCTTTGCAGTTTTTTTCACTGCCTGGGTATTCTAATTTGTAAACTGCTGGGTGAATTCCTTCTTGTCTAAAAATATTTAGAGTATCAAGAACATCTTTGGCTTCACCGTAATGAACAATTTCTAAAAATAAAGGTACGCTGTCTTGTTTACATTGTTCTGATACAACCCGGGCTAAGTCAATTTGTCTTTTTGAGTTTTTATCCTTTTTATTAAAATAAATTAAAAGTTTAACTCCAGAAGCCCCCTTTTCTTTGATTTCTGATGCGCTTGTATAAACTTCATTTAGTCTTCCCTCATTACTATCTACAAACCCACTTTTTTCTATTGGTAAAAGAAATGGTTTTAATATATCTTTATTGAATAAGGTATAAGCTTTAAATCCGAAGTCATCATCAATTAAAACTCCAGAGAATTGATAAATTAATGAATTGATAATATCGAATTTGTAATCAATCAATTCTTGTTGATTTTCAGTTTTAGCCAATTTAACAAAACTTCCCCTATGATCCAAAGCTAGCATGAAGAAAAAGTTGTTTTGAGTAAAAATTTTTGGATTCATTATCATTCATTAGATATTTTAATTTTGTTTAAGTCAATAAGAACAATCCAAAGTATAATAAATCTTATGTTTACTTCAATTAAAGTTGGATTTTATTTAGCCTTAAAAGATTTAAGTCGGGCTTCAAAATTAACCACACTTTTAATTATTTTCATTATGACTCTAACATTTCTGAACCTAACAGTTGGAAGAGGTATTTTAGTTGGTTTACCAAAAGGATCTACGAATGTTTACGACGAAAGATATTCGGGCGATCTAATTATTTCAAAACTTAGGAAAGACCAATTTGTGGTTGATTTTCCTAAAATTGAAAACTTTTATTCCAGTTTAGAAGGAATTCAATTTATTTCTAAAAGATACCTTCACCCCGCAACTCTAACCGCCGGATACGAACAAAGGTTGCGAGAGACAGAGGTTTACGATGCAACCGGAACAGTTGTGGTTGGAATTGATCTGCAAGCTGAGGATAAAGTTACTAATTTATCAAAACATATTGTTGAAGGAGAATATCTAGATAATAAAGATACAAGAGGTGTAATGATCGGAGCTAATTTACTTTTTAGATACTCCCCTCTTGATTCGCCAACCGAGTCAAATATTAAAAACCTTAAGGTTGGAGATAAAGTTAAGCTCACAATTAATGACAAAGATTACTTTTATTTTTTAAGAGGGGTAGTTAAATCCAAAGTTTCAGAAGTAGACAGAAGAGTTTATTTGCCGATTGATGAATATAAACGAGTTTCTGGTGAAAAGGATTTCAAACCCGAAGAAATCTCTTTTAAATTGGTGCCTGGCTTTGTCCCAGCTGATATAAAGAATAAATTTTACGAACAAGGACTTCATAAACTTGCAAAGATTCAAACCGCCGAAGAATCCCAGCCCCAATTTTTAAAAGATATTGGAACTACTTTTGATATCTTAGGCAATTTTCTAGGAGGGATTGGAATTGTTGTGGCTTCGGTAACCGTTTTTATTGTTGTGTTTGTAAACGCAATCACCCGACGAAAATATATCGGAATTTTAAAAGCAATCGGTATTACTTCCCTTGCAATTGAAATTTCCTATATTATTCAAGCGGTATTCTATGCTCTTACTGGGTCAATAATCGGAATGCTCATTTTGTATTTATCCTTTGTTCCTTACTTTGCCCAAAATCCAATCAACTTTCCTTTTGCTGATGGAATTTTATACGCTCCTTTCTTTGATTCCCTTTCCAGACTGGGAGTTTTAGTTTTCTCTAGTGTACTTTCTGGATTTATTCCAGCTAGAATTGTTGTAAATCAAAAAACATTGGACGCGATTTTAGGAAGATAAAAAATGATTATTGTTAAAAATTTAGTTAAAAAATTTACAAACGGTGAAACAACTTTGGTTGCCAATAACAATCTTTCTTTTGAGGTTGAAACTGGAGAATTTCTTTCAATCATTGGAAGATCCGGAAGCGGTAAATCAACCTTACTGTATCAATTGGGACTTCTTGATCACCCAACCTCTGGTAAGATTTTGATCGATAATGTTGATGTTACAAATCTTTACGCCGACAGAAGAACCGAATATAGGTTAAATAATCTGGGGTATGTGTTTCAAGATTATGCCCTGCTTCCGACTCTCACTTCTTTAGAAAATGTTTCAGTCCCACTTTTAATGAGGGGTTTTAGTATTTCAGACGCTTATAAAAAAGGACGAAAAGCTCTAGACAAAATTGGTTTATCAAAAAAATACGATAATTTACCTAGCATGCTCTCTGGTGGTGAACAGCAAAGAGTAAGTATTGCTAGAGCAATTGTAAATGAGCCTAAAATTCTATTTGCCGACGAGCCGACTGCCAATCTTGATTCTGAAACCTCTAAATTGGTTTTGGATAGTTTCACCGAACTTAATCAAAACGGTCAGACTATTATTATGGTTACTCATGAAAAAGAATACGCAGCCATTGGAGACCGAACTTTAGAGCTTAAGGACGGTAATATTGTCAGGTTTACTAAGAATTAAAATTTGCCTTTTTTCTCAAAATACCCTATAATTACCCAGCTAAATCCTATAGTATATTAAGGAGTAGAGATGCTTAAAGGACGACTTTATACGAGAACTCAGGTGACTCATGGAAGTCTTGCTGAGTACTGTAGGGACTATAGAGTCTTTTCGTTCGATCGGTTTATCGAACAGGTCGCAGTCAATTTCGTACTAGATAAGTACGAAAGGTTTTGTCTGACAGGCAGTAACCCGACAAATCCTGACAATATCTTTGTCAGCAGCAGTATCGAAAATGATGCTGTGGAAGAAGCTTTAGCAACCGAGTACGGCATTGACGCTAAACTCGTTGACTAGTTAGTTAATAAAAAAGGGTGATGGTTTTAAAAAACCCATCACCCTTCTCTTTTTAAAGAACGATTTCTATTTGAACCATTCAGAGGTTACATCATCAATTTTAACCACAGCTTGGTTTAAAGATTCAGCAGTTCTTTCAGTATCCATAGACATACCTCCAGCAGTAATAACCTTTGGTTCAACTCCCATAAATGAAAATTGTCCTTGAACAAGTGGGGTTGAGAAATCCCAAGCAGAGTTTGAAGAATAATCTCCTC
>CAMDGN010000022.1 GCA_945897985.1 candidate division WWE3 bacterium
ATTAAGTCATTTATGGAAACAATTTCGATTTCAGGATTATCAAATCCAATTTTAAAAGCGCATCTTCCGATTCTTCCGAATCCGTTTATGGCGATCTTTATGGGCATATTTTTATATTAGCACAAAACTAATTTTTAAAGACTTGCGGAAAGCCAATCTTTAAGAACTTGTTTAGGCATGGCTCCAGTTTTTCTAGAAACCTCAACTCCGTTCTTTAAGATAACAAAAGTAGGAATACTTGCAACTCCGTATTTTCCAGCTTCAGCACCTTCAGCGTCTACATCCACTTTTTTGAATTCAACTTTATCTTTCATCTCTTCTTCAAGCTCTGCAAAAATAGGCTTCATTGCTTTACAAGGACCGCACCATTCTGCGTAAAAATCAATTAAAGTAATCATCTTATTTCCCTTTCAATTAAATTAACTACCAACATTTTATCACAACAAAAAATTCTTCCTTTTCGTCTTTTCTTCGTATATTATAAATGCATGCAATCTCAGAAATTAGACCTCTTTTTATCCCCGGTTCCAGCAGGATTTCCAAGCCCAGCCTCGGATTATATAGATAAAAGCATCGACTTAAATGAAATATTAATCAAAAACAAAGTCGCAACTTTTTTAGTTAGGGCTTTGGGGGATTCGATGGTTGAGGCGGGTATTTTCTCAGGAGATATTTTAATCATAGATAAATCAATTACTCCTGCTAACAAAAATATTGTAGTTGCTATTTTAAATGGAGAATTTACAGTCAAAAGATTTATTAAAAATGGAAATAAAATTTTTCTACAACCTGAAAATAAAAAATATAGAAATATAGAGATTTCAGAAGAGGATGATTTTAAAATCTGGGGAGTAGTAACTTTTGTGATTCATAATCCAAATTTATGAAAAATGTCTTTGCCTTAATCGATTGTAATAATTTCTACGCTTCATGTGAAAGAGTATTTAACCCACTTCTTGAAAATAAACCAGTTATTGTTCTATCAAATAATGATGGATGTTGTGTTGCAAGATCTAACGAAGCAAAAAAATTAGGAATTAAAATGGGAGAACCATTTTTTAAAATTAAAGATTTAATAGAAAAAAATAAAGTTAACGTCTTTTCTTCAAACTACGAACTTTACGGAGACATTTCAAATAGAGTAGTAAACACTCTTTTTACCTTCTCACCTGATGTGGAAGTCTATTCAATCGATGAAGCATTTGTAAATCTAAAAAATCTTGCGGTTAACGATTATAGAAATACAGGTAAACAAATTAGAGAGAAAGTTTTAAGCTGGACCGGAATTCCGGTTTCAGTTGGGATATCTCCAACCAAAACTCTATCAAAAGTAGCCAATGAATTTGTAAAAAAGAATAAAAGTTTAAACGGAGTTCTATCTTTAATAGATTATTCTGAAGAAGAAATTGATAATCTTTTGAGAGAATTAGATGTGTCAGATGTATGGGGTATTGGAAGACAGTATTCAAAAAAATTAAGGGAGGACGGAATTAATACAGCCTATGATTTTAAGTATTCAAATCCGAAGTATATTCAAAAAATAATGACAATTGGGGGAATAAAAACCCAACAGGAATTAAAAGGGATTTCCTGTATTCCAATCGAATATGAAATTCCTGATAAAAAAGGCATTTGCACATCTAGGTCTTTTGGCAAAAACGTAACAACTTTTAATGAGTTAAAAGAAGCCATTTCAACTTATACAACAACTGCTTCTGAAAAACTAAGGTCACAAAGTTCTAGATGTTTTAGAATTACAGTTTTTATTAGGACCAATCCTTTTAGAGTTAATGATAAGCAGTACTCCAACTCTTGTTCCTATAACTTTCAGGAGGCGACTCAGTACACACCTGACTTAATTAAAGCCGGAATCTCTTTGCTAAATAAAATTTATAAACCTGGTTACTATTATCAAAAAGCTGGAATTCTTTTAACAGAAATAATTCCTCAAGGAAAAGAGCAGGAAAGTCTTTTTAATTTAGATAATTTACAATATAAAAATCCAAAAAAAGATTTAGTGATTCAAAAAGTAGACGAGATAAATTCTCTATTTGGAAATAATACTTTAATTTTTGGATCTAGCGGAATCAAAAAAGAGTGGAAAATAAAGTCAGAAAAAAGAAGTGATAGATATACAACTTGCTTCAAAGAAATCTTAACAATCAAAATTTAATTAGAATCTTTGTTGATTTTATCCAATAAATCTTGGCCAGTTAGGTATCCTGGTCTAAATCTTTTAATTTCAAAAAACCTATCTCTATTTAAAATAGTACCTTCTTTAGTTGTTGTTGCATTTGTGTAGCCAGCTTCCTCCACAAAAGGAATTAATTCAGGAACATAGTATCCGTATGGATAGCAGAAAGAATTTATTTTAATTCCGAATTCTTTTTCAAGTAAAGTTTTAGAGTCAATAATCTGCCTTCTAGCTTCATCTCTAGATATGTAAACCAAATCCGGGTGGTCTAGAGTGTGAGAACCAAATTCAACTAAACCATCTTTTAGAATATCTCTAACTTGATCTTTAGTCATATAGTTTAAATAACCTAACTTGTTATAGATAAGGTAATTAACAACTTTTAAGTTGTTCTTTTTAATAAAATGGTAAGTTTGATTGTAAAAAGTTGCGTAACCATCATCAAAAGTAATCATCACATACTTTTGGTCCGAAGTATCTTCCATAAATTGGTCCAATTCTGAAGGCCAAATAAATTTATAGCCGGCTTTTTGCAAGGTGAGCATTTGTTGCTCGAAAACATAAGGATTAATATTAAGACTATCTCTTGTGGTATCTTTCTTATCTTGATTGATCTCTACATAATGATATACAAAAACAGGAAGCTTCTTAGTTTGAAGTTTTGAAGCAGAGACAACCTCGGGACTAACATTTCTAACAAATGAATCTTTAGGGTCTCTCTTTAAAAAAAGTGCAGCCAACCCTATTAAAAGTAGAGATAAAGTTGCTAGAATAATAATAGATTTCTTAGAAATTGAAGCCATATGAGTATTTTACAATAACCTAAATGAAAATAAACCTGTCCCAACAACCTACTTCAATTGAAAAACTATATTCTGTAGCCCAAGATATAAAAAATTCAGTCAAAGACATCAATCATTCCATTGAAAATAGAGACTACATAAAAGGTGAAAGTTTTGCCTACCTACCATTCGACGAAAACCAGATCATTAAATTACTAGAATTTAAGAAAAAAATACCCGCTAAAGATCTAAAAAGAGTAGTTGTAATAGGAATCGGAGGCTCCGGCCAGGGAACCAAAGCAGTTTACGAGTTTTTAAGAAGCCATAAAAAACTAGTCCCAATGGAATTTATAGATCAAATAGATTCTGAAAAAATAAGTAATATTGCAAAAGAACTAAAAGAAATGGGGTCAGAAGATTATTTAATTTTTGTAATTACTAAATCCGGAACAACCACCGAAACTCTTTATAATTTTGAACTTTTACAATCAAATATAAAACTAAATCCAGAAAGAATTGTTTTTATAACGGAGGAAAACAGTCACCTAGTTTCAATTTGTGAATCAAAAAAATATCATGTACTAACTTTCCCAAAGAAAATTTCAGGAAGATTTAGCGTACTTACAGCGGTTGGACTAGCGCCGCTAGCCTTAGCTGGAGTAAATGTAATTAAACTTTTAGAAGGAGCTATGCAACAAGTTAACTCGATAAATTCTGAGGAAGAAAACCTACCTTTACTTTGTGCAGCGGCAAAATTTGTTTCTAAGAGATTAATTAATGAGAATTTATATCCTAATAGACATTTTGGGGAGCTGGGTAAATGGGAGAAACAAATCTTTAACGAGTCTTTGGGAAAGAATGAAAATGCAATGTTTACTTCCTTTGGTAATTTTTATCTTGAACTGCACTCAAGTTTGCAACATTACTTAAACTCAAAACATATATTTTTAAACACAGTTTATTTAAAAGACAGTACTTCTTTAATTTTGAAAGATGCCGAATATTTGGCTAAAAATTTTGACCAAACTGATACTGAAGAAATCCAAAGAGCAATCTATACTTCAGTACTCAGAAACCTATCCAAAAATAATGTTCCAACAATTTCGATTGAATTTTCGGACGATAGAGAAAAAGATATTGGTGAGTATCTACAATTCAAAATGCTTGAAGTATATTTTTTGGCAAAATTAATGAATGTAAATCCGTTTGATCAACCGGATGTAAATTCCTATAAAGAAAACCTGACTAAGTATATTTAAATAGAATGAGGCGGCCAAAAGGCCGCCTCATTCAAAGTTATATCTTCCAGAATCAGTTTATTAGAGATAATCCTTTAGTCTTTTTGATCTTGCAGGATGTCTTAGCTTTCTCAAAGCTTTAGCTTCAATTTGTCTAATTCTTTCTCTTGTAACACCAAATTCTTTTCCAACTTCTTCTAATGTTCTAATCTTAGAATCTTTTAATCCGTATCTTAACTCGATTACTCTTCTTTCTCTTGGGTTTAGAGTCTCTAAAACATCACCAATGTGTGTTTTTAGAATCTCTTGGCTTGCAGATTCAAAAGGTGTAGGAGTTGTAGAGTCAGCAATAAAGTCAGCTAAAGTTGTATCTTCTTCTTTACCAACTTTTTGAGCAATAGAAATTGTATCTTGTTTTAGCTTTACAATATCGTGAGCTTTTTCTGGTTCAATTCCCATGACTTTTGCAACTTCTTCAGGAGTAACTTCTCTTTCAAATTTTTGTTGCAACTCTCGTTCGGTCTTCTTGTACTTATTAATTGTTTCAATCATGTGAACTGGAATTCTGATTGTTCTTCCTTGGTCAGCAATAGCTCTTGTAATAGCTTGTCTAATCCACCAAGTTGCGTAAGTTGAAAATTTATTTCCTTTTTTCCAGTCAAACTTTACAACCGCCCTCATTAAACCAATATTTCCTTCTTGAATTAGATCTAAGAAAGAAAGATTATTTCTACCTTTATATTTTTTAGCAATAGAAACTACAAGTCTTAAGTTTGAATTAATTAAAACCTTAGTTGCCTCAGGCTCTCCTTTTTCAATTCTTTGAGCAAGATCAACCTCTTGCGCAGAATTTAACAAAGGAACTTTACCAATTTCTTTAAGATACATTCTAACTGGATCTGTTGAAACAGCAGCATCAGCTTTAATGTTTGTGATTTCAGTGATTTCTTCAGCAATAGCTTTTATCTTTAACTCATCATCACTACCTTCAGGAACATACATGATTCCATCTTTTTCGATTCTATCTAATAAAGCTTCGAATTCAGCAAGTTTATCCGGATCTTCGTAAACATCAGGAAATACCTTTAAAATATCGTCATCAGAAATTGATCCTTTTTTCTTACCTTTAAGAAGTAAATCTTTGATTAATTTTTCTTTATTTGGATTTGTGTCTGCTATTTTTTTTGTCATAATTTTTTTTTAAATTTACTTTAGAAATTTAGAAAGCTCCTCCATCAAAATTTTTACTTGATCTAAATTCTTTTCTTTTTCTGCTTTTTTAATTTGATCAGAAATTTCCTTTATTCTACTCTTTTTATAGTCTTCTTTTAAGAAATTAGCTAATTTTTCTAATTCCTCAATTGTTTTATCAATAGAATTAAAGTCCCCTCTAGCCTCGTAAAGCATCAAACCTTCGAGCAAATTTTTTTCATCTGAATTTAAGTCTTTAGAAAATATTTGAATATTTATTTTGTCCCCTAAATTTTGAAGGTAGACTTTAAATTTTCTATAAAGATCTTTTAATTCTAGATTTAAAAAGCAATCGTCTGGGAATTTTAACACTATAGGCTTTACGATGTCAAGGCTTGATCTGACAAGTAAAGCAAGGAAAAGGTACTCTTTGGTAGACTCCAAAGCTTTAAGGGGATTTTCATAAGCTTTTTCTTGATTATTTGAATATTTTTTAGGCAATTCGGTCGGTACATCGGTGGTTAAACTCTTTCTAATAACAGACTCCTCCAGCTCTAAATCCTCAGCAAGTTTTTTAACATAATGGTTTTTTAAGATCCCGTTCTCAATTCTTGAGTAGTAAAGTTTAAAATCATCGACTATTTTCCTCTTTCCAGTAGCAGTTGAGTAGTCATATTTTCTATAAAGTTGGGCTAGTAAAAAATCGTTGATATCAATTGCGTTCGAAGACAGGTCTATAGCATTTTCAGGTTCTATATCAAAATATTCATCTAAATCTTTAAATTTTTTAGGGATTGAAATTACTTTGACATCAAAATTATATTTATCAGAAATTTCTATCCCTCTTAAAATTGCGTTTATTCCGGCGTTGTCGGTATCAAAGCAAAAGAAGATTTTGTCAGTGTATCTTTTTAATATTTCTAATTGTTGGTTAGTTAAAGCGGTTCCAGAGGTGGCGACTAAATTTTTAAAACCGTTCTGATATGGTTTTAAGAAGTCCATTGTTCCTTCAACAATCACTGCTCCATTTTTTTTGATATCTAATTTTGTTTTATAAAGGCCGTATAAAAATTCTCCCTTTTTAAACACTGCGGTATCAGAGGAATTTAAATATTTAGGATCCTCATCAAAGATGGTTCGTCCCATAAATCCAATAACTTTTCCGTCCAGTGAATAATAAGGAAACACAACTCTACCTCTAAATTTGTCATACACACCTCCAGTTTTTTTAGCAATTCCTAAATTAGAAGCAATTATTTCTGATTCAGTGAAACCTCTTTTTTTCAAAAAATCACAAAGTGTTGACCAGTCCTTTGGGGCGTAGCCAAGTTTAAATTCTTCAATTATCTCTTTCTTCAAATTCCTCTTATTTAGTAAATAATCTAGTCCTACTTTTCCAGCGCTGTGATTTAGAAGTAAATGGTTAAAAAATTCTAAAGTCAGATTATTTATTTCGTAAATTCTTTTTTTTAAAATATCGTTTTCAGAAACTTTTTCTTCTGAAAGTTTAATATTGTATTTATCAGCCAGTATTCTAAGAGCGCCTTTGAAATCAACTCCTTCAATTTTTTCAACAAATGTAATAACATCTCCAGATTCTCCACACCCAAAGCACTTATAGATCTGTAGATTTTGATTAACCATAAATGAGGCACCTTTTTCATTATGAAAAGGACAAAGACCTTTATAGTTTGATCCAGATTTTTTTATCTCGATATACGAGGAAACTATATCTACTATGTCAGCTTTTGATTTTACTAATTCAACATTATTGTTCATTTTGGGTCGGCAGTATATTAAATAAAAAATGCATTAGAGAATTTCCAAAATTAATTGAAATATCCATTAAATGAATTATATATTATTTGGTAAAATTAAATTATGTTTTCTGCCAAAAATACTTTTAAAAATATCCGAAAGGTCTCTTATAAGTATTTTAACCTTTTCAAAGCACTTCTTTCTGAAATTAAACTTTTTTTTGAAGCTATACCCTGTAGATTAAAACAATTTTCTTTGATTGATTTTTCAAAAGTAACTTTTGAAATTTTTAAAAGGAAAATTGCCGATTTATTTTTTAAAATCAGAAATACCTCCAAAGAAGAAATTAAAAATAATTTCATTCAATTTATAAAATATATTTTCAGTCGTGAATTTCTTTTTAGCCAAAGATTTTTAGCAGTCTTAATGTTCTTTCTAACTTTCACTTCAATCTACTTTTACTTTTCTAAATTTAGGGTTTCAGAAGCAGCTCCAGGAGATGCTTGGTATAACGATCTCTGGACTAGAAGACAAAAAATTGTAATTATAAATTCTGCCTCCGCTTCAGCTACTAACTTTGTGGCCTACGTTACACTTCCAGGTTACAACCTAAATAACCAAGGAGTTTTAAAGAACGATTGTACTGATATCAGAGTTTTAGATGAGAACAATAATTTACTTAACTACTGGATAGATCCATCAACCTGTACTGCTGCCAGAGCTAATATTTATTTTCAAGTTCCTTCCATATCTGCAGGAGTCACAAAGAATTTCTATGTTTATTATGGATATGCAAATGCTTCAAACGTTACTTCAGCTCAGACTACACTCTTTACTTCAACCATACCTGGACTTGCAGCTTTTTACAAAATGGATAAAGTTTCTAGAGATGGGATTATGTACGACGAAACTGGGATCAATAACGGAGGCCTAATCAATAACCCAAATACTTTTCCAGAAGGATATGCAGGTAAGGGGATCTATTTCGACGGATACAGTCAATATTTCTCTACACCAATTACTTTTTCAGAGAATTTTAGTAAAGGATTTTCTTTGATTGCGTTTATTAAACCAGAAGGGTCTAAAGCAAATGGCTACCCTATTCAGGGTGAAAGTATGGGAAAAATGTTTAACTTCGAAAATATTTATAAAACCGGAGCAACCTGTAACGCAGCAGAGTACAATGAAGGAGATGGTGCCGCGAGCTGTGTTGCAAACGGGGTTTTATATTCACCTGACGCAATTACCCAGAAAAAAACCGGGCAATACAGCTTTTTCTATGATTTCTACTTTCAAAACCTAACCAGACCCTCAAGATCAGTTACCTTCAATGGAACTACTCAATTTCTTTATCAAAATAACCCAGTAAACTTCTTACCATACCTTAATGGAACCAGTTGGGACTTTGGATTTTTTATGAGAATAAAACCTGAAGGTAGTCCGGGGGAAACTAGAACAATCCTTACTTGGGGCAGAACTTCCCCAGCGAATCAGAATTTTATCTTAGATTACAGTGTTTGTAGTGATAACTCACTTAGATTTATCCTTGATTACAATAATGGAAACTCGAATACATTGGCAACGCCATGTTTAACTGATCTTAAATTCTCAACCAGAGTATCTTCTTTGGCATCTGGAACAACTATCGCAGCTAACGGAAACAAATGGATTAACATAGCCGCGAGTCAATATCAAAACAAAAGATATATCCATGTTAATGGAATTCCTGCTGCCTCTGACGCAACTGCCAATCTTTTCATAGAAAGAGAAAATGTTCCTCTTTATCTTGGAGGTAGTGCAAGCAGTAATCGTCTAAATTTTAAAGGCGAGATAGACGAATACAATGGATTTTCTCAAGATCAAAGCTGGTTCAATGAAAACTACTATACAGGAGGTGTGCCAAATTCTACTGTCGATCAAATAGTACAAAATGTAACTAAAAAAGTTTATACGATTTTTGGAAATGACAATGACTTATTCTATCAATCCGGATTTACAAATATGTCTTCAGGTAGGTACCCGACTTCGCAGGGGATTTCTTTATTTAATTACAGTTCGAACACCGCGGATGTTAAAGATTTTTATCAACAATATGGAGGTAATTTTGACAACAATTTAAATTCCAAAGATTCTTTTATATCCAATACCTTTAATCTATTTTCTGGTGATTGGTATTTAGTTAACTCTCAATTCGACAGCGCTGCAAGAGCATACACAACTTTTTACTATGATACGTTAGCTGCGAGTTCTTTTTCCCGAACCAATGCTCACGCTTTAATTAACAGTAGTGGAAAATTAATCGTCGGGGCTCATATAAGTTCGGATCCCGATACTTCAACTTTTCCTTCTGAATTCTTTTACGGGGGAATGGATGAGGTGTTTATTT
>CAMDGN010000023.1 GCA_945897985.1 candidate division WWE3 bacterium
ACAATTTTTTTGGACCATAGGAGGTAACTTATAACTACTCCTAAAGCTATAAAAGCTGTTAGAGAGGCGCTCTTAATAAGGACATAAGTTTGAATAACAAGGATTGCGTATTTTAGGTAAAGCTTTAACTTTATTTTTTGAAAATTTAGCAGTTGGTAAACCAAAGTTAAAGATATAAATAATCCTAGAAAGTTCGGTTGTCCTAAGGTTGACCCGATTCTGTCATTAGTTAAAAATGATTGAAGTACAGCGATTATAGAAATAGGTAGGCTTGAGTAGAATGCAATCTTTATTAAATCTACTTTTTCCCAAATATTTAAAATTAATATTATAAATAAGAAGGTTATTAAATTAACTAGATCCCCGTCAGCAAATCTTGGGTAAGTACCTAAAATAGAAATATTTTTATCTATAGAAAATAAATTAGTAATAAAACTAACGAGGAAAAATAATAATATAAAGCTACTAGGCAATTTAATTCTTTCAATTTTATTGAATAGAAAGTAATAAACCCCCAGAAAGCCCACCATTATGCCTACGCTGAAAGTTCTAGATATCTCAAAAATAGCAGTGCTTTTTGGAAATATCACAATTGGCAATAACAAGATAATGTAAAATAAGTTTCTTCTTGCTATTTCTAAGCTTTTATTCATATACTAATAATAATATGTATTCCAAAATCCTCTTAAAATTAGTTCAGGAGTCTTCCATTCCTGCCTTTGGTTTACTGGTTATGAAAATATTACTAACAATTTTCTACGCTAGATCGCTTGGTTATAATGTTGATTTATATAATGTATTTTCATTACAAGTTAGTCAATCAGATTATACACTTATAACTTCAAATGTAATTTTAGGCTTTGTGATCTTTACATTTTTAGGTTTAGCCTACTGCTTAGTAAAGTCGTTATTTTTTCATAATTCGCACATATCTCCAAAAGTTTCACTATCAATATTTAATTTAAGAATTGGTTACTTAATTCAGGACTCTTTTCATTTGTTTTCCCAAACTTTTATTTGGATGCTTTTTAATTTTTCTGTTTTGTTTATTACAGTTCTCCTCTATTTACTAGGGCTTATTTATGGCAGTGTTCTGTTGATGTCCGTTGTTTTATGTTTAGTTGGGATGTATTTTTTTGTATTAGACATTGAGTTTGAATACAGAAAAAGTTTAGAGGAAGGTGAGGAGGTTTTTATTTTATGAAGAATCACGAGCATTCAATTTTACGGTTTTTAATTGATCTAATTCAGATAATTATATTACTAGCTCTTCTTGTTTCACCAGTTTACTTTGTTATAAGTCTTAAGATTAAAGATTTAGATCTTAAAGCTGAAATTACTAAATCAGTTGCCGGTGCTAAAGCAAATCGATAGCAACAGTTAGTTCTCTATTTTAATTTTATAAAATATTGTTCATCAAGAATACAAAAGAGATCCATGCTATGACAGTGAATAGTAATGGCTTGTCTGAAAGCAGAACTCTTTCTGGAGATTCCCCACCCTTTTTCTCATAAATTACATATAAGTATCTGGCAATTCCGTAGATTACAAGTGGAATTGTTATCATTAGCCACTTTGGAGACTCGATTATAGAGGGTAGGTACCTTTTTAAATTTGAAAGAGATGAGTCAGGGCTAACCTGGAAAGTAAAAAATGAGTAAGCAACAATACAGAAAGTTGCCGACATGGTAATCATTGAGTCTAATAAAGTATCTGGATAGTTTTTTAAAGTTTTTCTAGTTTCAGCCTCAGTTTTTGTATCAGAAAGAATTGTTTTTTCAGACCTTCTTTTACCGAAAGCTAGGAGCAATGATAGGGCGATTGTAGTTAAGATTAGCCAGGAAGAAATTGAGATGTTTGTAACAATTCCACCTGCAATTACCCTTAATACAAAACCTGAAGCAACCGTTAGTGAGTCGATAATTATTATATTTCTAAGAAGTAATGAGTAAAGGAATTGAATTAAGATATAAACAATTAAGATAATTGTGAAAAAGTTTCCGTTAAATTTAAGGGAGTAAGTAATTGATGTAGCCATTAGTAATAAAGCGATCACCCAAGCTACCAATACTGAAAGTTTTCCAGAAGGAATTGGTCGGTTTTTTTTAATGGGGTGAAGTGCATCTTTAGGTGCATCTACAATATCGTTTACAAAATACGCAGCTGATGCCATTAAAGAAAAAGAAATAAAGGCATTAGATAATTTATATAAAATATTACCTTCACTAATATCTCCGAGTATTAAAGCTGGTGCAAAAAGAGCCATATTTTTTAACCATTGTCTTGGTCTTGCAGTTCTAATTATTTGGTAAAAGAAATCAATCATGCCTTTATTATAACTCTATTTGATATAATATTTTCATGCTTTTAACACCTCATACCTTAGTTGGAGTTGCAATTGCAACCAATATTTCCAATCCATTTTTAGCTATCCCACTTGCATTTATTAGTCATTTTTTAGGGGATAAGGTACCTCATTGGGATTTTTATTCAAATACTAAAAAAGAAGATCGAGTTAAGGGTTGGAGACCTCTTGCTGTTATGGGAGATCTATCCATTGGGGTAGCGGTTGGTGTTGCTTATACAACTTACTTCCTTTGGGTTAAGCAGGATGTGGCTCTTGCGCTTTCTGCTTTTATTTGTGGTATTGCTTCAGTTCTTCCTGATGCACTATCCGGTCTTACAATTATTGGTGGTAAAGAAAATAAATTTTTAGGAATCCTTAATAAAATTCAAAGCAAAATGCAGTTTCAAGCTCCGCTGCCTTGGGGAATTTTAACCCAAGTTGTTGTGATTTTAATTTCTTTATACTTTATTAAAATTTAAAATTAATCAAGATTTAAAAATAACTTAATTGTTATTATTTTTATTCAAATTCAAATTCAAAAGAATGATTCCAAAACATACAACTCCTCCAAGAGTTAGTACCAGTAAAGGTAAATCTTTGTCTGAAGAATAAAGACCCACTAACCCCAAGATTGCGGTTGAGGTCCAGTAAAATACCGCAATTTGTTTCACTGTCCAACCTCTGTTTAGAAGTAGGTGATGTAAATGGCTCTTATCCCCTTTTAGTGGGTTTTGCCTATTTATAATTCTTCTGACAACTGTTATTAGACCATCCATAAATGGAACTAATAACACCAAAATTGAGATTGATATTTTAGTTGCAGCGAGAATTGATAGTGATGCCAATACCATTCCCGCCGATGTTGCTCCAAATCCCCACATAATTTTAGAAGGGTTCCAGGTAAATGGTAATAAGCCGAGAGCTGCTCCGGCTGTAATCATAGCCATTTTGGAGTTATTAATTTCGAAATCTGAGATATTAGCAAATCTTAAGGCGAGTAGTGCAATAACAATTCCGGCGATTGTGACAATTCCAGAGTATTGCCCGTCAACCCCATTTGACCAAGAAAGTAAATTGATCAACCATAGGATCCAGATGAAAGTAAAAATATAAGGTAGTGGTTTAATTAAATTCCCCAAAAAATTAATTGAGATACTGTTGAAATCAAATGTTCCTCCAAAAGGGTTTCCAACCGAATAAGAAACAACCCCACTTAACATTAAAATTATTACCGGTATTGGAAGTAGTACTAATAGTCTAAAAACTGGATTACCTAAAAACTTATATTTTTTTGTTGAGATGGTATTTGAAATGTCATCAAGTATTCCAATTAACGCGGCAAGAATTGTTGCAATTATAATTCCGACAGTAAGGATGTTTAATTTTGTAAATAGAATTGAAGTTAGTGCAAAAGAAACTGCAAAAACTAACCCACCACCTCTTGCTGATGGTTGTTTTAAAATCATTCCTGGATGGTGGTGTTTTTTTGGATCAGTGATAAGTCCATATTTTTTGTAAATATTAATGAGTATAGGTGTCAAGAAAGCAGAGATTACAAGTGAGACGAAGAAGCTGTTTAAAAGCTCACTGCCAATATAGTCTAAGAAAAATAAATTTGTAAAAGTTGTCTTCTTAACAATATTCAACAGTGAGTATGTAATTACTAAATTAGCTAGAGATGCAAAATTAAAAATTATTTTATCTAAATAGTACTGATGTAATTTGTCTGAAATTTTCTGGATTGTAGCGGTAAAAATAATTAATAGAGCTGATATCAAGGGAATAAGAATAATATTTATTTTTGGGCTAAGAACTTCTTCACCCCAATTTCTTGTAAACCAAAGCGGGATTTCAGCTACCATTTGATTGTAGAAAAACCCTATTAGAAAGATTTGAAAACCCACTATTAAGGAGTTTAAGAAAATAAATTGAAATAAATTTGAATTTAAAAGTTTGTTAAGCATTAGTGCTTCTTACCTTTGGTGTATGGTAGAGGTCTTTCATTTTCTTACCAAGCATAAGTCTTGTCTGCGCTTCGATGTAAGGGAAGAATGAAAAGGTTAGTAAGTTTACAATTACTGCAAAACCTTCTAAAAATCCAAGTATTTTTCGAAATATACCCCATTTTTCCGGGAATGCTGGAGCAACTTTTAATCTTAAATAGGTACCTGGTAACAAGAAAATAAGTGTGACCGTCATGATAAAGGAAATTAAATCAGGTAGAGAGTAGGCAAAATTTGATTGTTTAACATATGGGTTTACTAAAGTTACAGTAGCGAAGCCAAAGTTAATTAAGAACACTGTATTGATTAAAAGTACTTCTCTTTCTAATTGTTTAAGAGTCCACAAAATTTTTGTTTTTAGAGGGATTTCGGCTTCTGTTAAAAACCCTTTAATAGCGATTGGAAATTTAACAATTCCCCATCCCCATCTTAATAACTGTTTATACAAACTTCTGTAAGTTTTAAATGTTGTTTCAGCCTCAACAGCATCTGCTGAGTAAGGAATCCAGTGACATACTCCCGTAAAGTCACCACCTCTTTTAAAGAAAGCTCTCCAATAGAAAACTGAATCATCAACCCCAAGAGTTACATCCCAGTAGTCGGCATCAATTAATGTTTGAAGTGCACACGAGTACGCAGCAAAGGTTTCTTTAAATTCTTGAGAAATTGCCCACTCAGAGATAGTTCCAATTGTAACTGCGTTGGCTTCCACTCTAGCTAGAACAGGTACTTGCCAGTGATTGTTATTAAATAGATGAACTGCGGTTGTGTAAAATTTATTATTTCTTTTATCGTTTGAAAGATACAAATGAGCTAATCTAGCAAAATAGTTTTCGTGAAGAACGTGATCCGCATCAAGAGATGAGAAGATGTAATTCTTGGCGTCCATTTTATTTTTCTTCATATACTCGATTGTTCCTTTAGCTCCCCAGGTTCTGTTTGCCCCACCAACCCCGATTGCTTCTCCGACAATTCCTGCAGGGTGAGTGAAAATCAAAATTTTCTCAAATTTATCTTCAAAAGGTTTAATCATTTCTTGAATGTTTTTGGTAACTTCTTCAGAATATTTTTCTTCAATGGTGTAGGTTAGGAAAACTTGTTTAGAAGGAAAGGTTTGATCCAATATGCTTTTAAATCCTGCTTCCAAAATTTCTCTTGATTCATTTACAACAGGAATTAGAACAAATTGTTTTAGTTCTTTAAGAGATGCGGGTAAGGTTTCTTTATCAGGAAGGTTTTTAAAATCTAGTTTTTTAAGTTCTTCAAACCATTTAATTTTTAACTCTTCTTGGTATTTGTTGTAGCCCTTAAATGCTCCGTAAATAAATTTAATTCCTAAATAAAACCAGAAAACTGTTAGGAAAGTTAAAAAGAAAATTATAAGAGAAGGGTAAATTAATCCTAACCAGATTGGGGATAATAGAAGACTCCAAGTTAAAAACCCTGGAAGAATTTCTAGGAATCTTTGCAGTTTCTGATCGTTTTTTTCAATCATTTTTTTATTCATTTATACTGATATTTTATCAAATAAAGCTAGGGAATTGCTGTAGACCTTTTTTGAAAGTTCCTCAAGTTCTATTCCTCTTATTTTAGCTATAGATTCAGCAATAAAAGGTATGTTCCTTGGTTCATTATTTTCTTTTCTCATTCCTTCAGGAGATAGGTGAGGAGCATCAGTCTCAAAAAGCATTCTATCTAGAGGCATTTTCTGAATTGTTTCGTGGAGGATAATTCCTGATTTATAGGTAACTATTCCATTAAAAGAAAGATAAAATCCTAAGTCCAAAATCTTTTTGGCAAACTCATAATTTGAGACAAAGCAATGAATTTCACCTCGAAGATTTTTGTTTCTATAAGAATTCAAAACTTCCAAAGTTTCTCTATCTGAGTTTCTATTATGAACTACTAAAGGGAGATTTTTTTCGATAGCTAGTTCAATTTGCATTCTAAATACTTCTTCTTGAGATTTTAAATCTCTGTCGTTTTCCTGGAGAGGTTGGTTGAACCCACACTCTCCAATTCCAACTATTTTTTTATCTATATTTTCTGAAAGAATTTTTTTTAAATCTTCTGTTGTGTATTTTTCATCTAGAGTTGGATAGACCCCTAAAGTTCCGTAGACCCCATCTTCTAGAATTATTTTTTTGATTTCAGGAATTTCTTTGACGGAAGTTCCAATAGTTATTAATTTATTAACTCCAAAAAGTTTTGCTCTCTGAATAACTTCTTTGTAGTTTCCATATTTCTCGCTATTTAAATGAAGGTGTGTGTCTATAAACATTTGGTTGCAGTTATTTCAATCATCACTTCTCTGATTTTTGTAAAATCAGGTTTCTTTAACTAATTCTTGGGAAAAAATTTGTTTTCTCGTAGTTATTTTTTAGAGAATTTAAAATATCTTCAGTTACAGTTGGCATGTATGGTTTTAAATTTAATACAATAAAGTAGATTTCTTTAAGATAGTTTTCCAATAAAACTTTTAGTTCTATTTGATCAGTCATTGCCCACGGTTTATTTTCATTGATATTCTTATTTAGGTCAGAAATTTTTGAAAAAATTAATTCCAAACTCTTATCAGGTCTAAAATTTAAGAAATCCTCGTTTAGAGATAAGAATAAAGATTCTGGGGTTTCGAATTTAACTTCATTTCTTTTAGCTAATGTGAAGACTCTGGAAACTGTATTTCCTAAACCGTTGGCCAGTTCTCCATTATAAACTTCTTTAAGTTGATTAAATGAAAAGTCGTTATCATCAACAATTGGCCCGAATTTCAATAAATAATACCTTATAACATCAGAAGGAAATTCTTTGATAATTTCACTTGGTCTAATTACATTTCCGATACTTTTACTGATTTTTTGACCATTAATTGATAAGAAAGAGTTAACATAGATTTGGTCTGGTGACTTTAGGTCTACAGATTTAAGCATAGCTGGCCAAAGAAGAGCGTGGAATTTAGCATTATCTTTACCTAAGAAATGGATAATTTTAGTTTCATCATTCCAGATTTCTTTTCCAAAAGTGTAGTAATTGATAAGAGCGTCGAACCAAACATAAAGTACATGCCCTTCGTCGATCGGGCATTGAATACCCCAGGCTAGATTTTCTTTTCTTCTAGTTACAGGAATATCTTCAATTTCATCAATTAACGCGTACATTTCGTTATATTTTGATCTAGGTTTAACAAACTCTGTATTTTCATCAAATAACTTTTTTAAATAATCTTTAAAGAAGCTCCATTTAAAGAAGTAGTTTTTTTCAGTAGTAATAATAATGTCTCTATTTGCATGAAGTGGGCATTTTCCTTCAATTAAATTTTTATCAGTTTTGTACTCCTCACAACCTTCGCAGTATTTACCTTCAAAGGTACCCTCGTAAATAAAGCCATTTTCGTAAGACTTTTTAAATAACTCAGCTGCCATTTTTTGATGGTCTGCGTCAGTGGTTCTGATAAACCTATCGTACGAGATTTGTAGAGCATCTTGCTCTTCTTGGTCTTTTTTAGATATCTCATCAACAAATTGTTGATTTGGTATTCCTTTTGATTTAGCTTCCTTGTCTATTTTTTGACCGAATTCGTCTGTTCCTGTAACAAATGAAACATTCTCGATTCCGTAATTTTGCCTAAGAAGTCTAGCGTAGGCATCGGCTAGAACTTTTTGGTAGGCGTGTCCTAAGTGAATAACATCGTTTGTATAGTCAATAGCAGTTGTGATTAGATATCTCATAGAGTGATTATATCAATAAACGCGCTTTTTTCTTGATTTTTTAAGCTTTATGAATACTTTATTAGTGACAAGATAGAGAATCACAAGAATTAAAAAGGTGCTTAAAGAGAATAAGTTGAAAAGTTTCAAGAGGAGCATTAAAGCCAAAATTGTTGAGTTTAAGATATTGTTTTTAACGTCAGTTTTATACTTATTTCCTAAGTCTAAAGTATTTTTTCTATAAATATTAAATAGACACTTTACTAAAGGTATTCCTAATAAAACAGTTAGAAAGAAAAGTATTATGAATGTGATCTTTGAAAGGAGGAATTCTGGATCAAGTGTATTCATTACATAAAGGGATGTTCCCGAGAGTAATAATATGACTATGGCTAATGTGTAGATAAATTTCGGCATTTTTTTGGTAATATTGTTCTATGTCTTTGGAACTTATCTTAATTTTAGTTTTAATTATATTTTTAGCAATAGCTGTTGGGTACCTAATTTTACAGAATGTTAAAAACTCCCAAAAGGATTTAGCTGAAGATCCTCAGCTTAAACTTATGCTTGAGTGGATGAAGGATATGAAGGGCTCTGTTGAGAAAACTTCAGACACTATGGAGAAAAAACTAAAAGAGCAAAATGAGGCTATGCAGAACCAATCTAAAGTTTTGTGGGAAAGACTCGATAATGCCTCTAAGGTTATTGGTGGAGTGCAAAAGCAACTAGGCTCGATTGAGGAATTTGGTAAGGACATAAAAGACTTATCTACAGTTTTGAAGTCTCCAAAATTAAGAGGTGGGTTAGGTGAGCAATTTCTATACGATATTTTAGCTGATACTCTTCCAAAAGATTTCTACGCCACTCAATATAGATTTAAAAACGGAGCTTTGTGTGACGCAGTTATTTTTTCAGTCAACGGAATTATCCCCATTGATTCAAAATTTTCAATGGAAAACTACAAAGCGATGAGTGATGCTGATAACGATAAAGATAGGGAATCATATAGAAAAGAATTCACTAAAGATGTAATGAAAAGAATTGAGGAGATTTCTTCAAAATACATCTTGCCTGATGAAGGGACAACTGAACAAGCTATTATGTACGTTCCTTCTGAGTCAATTTATTACGAGTTAATTACAAATAATCTGAAAGTTATTGAATTTTCAAATCAAAAGAAAGTTGTACTTTCATCTCCCAACACAATTACATTCTTACTTAAAACAATTCTTATTGCTTATAAACAAACTCAGTTAAATAAGAGTGCCACTGAGATTCTTAGATCCTTAGATGG
>CAMDGN010000024.1 GCA_945897985.1 candidate division WWE3 bacterium
GAAACCTCCCTCATCACCGACATTGGTAGATAAGTTATTCATTTTTAAAATCTCTTTTAATTCTTTATAGACCGACACGCCTAGGTCGTAAGAATCTTCGTAATTAAAAGATTTGGATGGAATAACCATAAATTCTTGAAATGATAGCCTATTCCCGGCGTGAACACCCCCGTTAATGATGTTAAAGATAGGTGTAGGAAAATTATTCTTCTCAATAATCTGGGAATTAAATGACTTTGAATCATCAAATATTTGAGAAATGTAAAAATAGAGCGGAAGACCTTTAGTCAAAGAAGCAGCTCTGGCACAAGCTAAAGAGACTGAAAGAACTGAATTACCCCCTAAATTCTTCTTATTAGGAGTCCCGTCCATTGTTAACATCAAATTATCAATTCGTTCCTGATTCTCTATATCCTCGTCCTTTAATAAGTCATTTAAGGCTGAATTAACAACTTCAATAGCTTTCTCAACTGGAAAGGATAAAGCTTCATGCTTACCTTTAGAAGCTCCTTCAGGAACAGCGGCAGTTGCTTCTATACCATTATCTAAAGTAACTTTAGTTTGAATTGTATAGTTTCCTCTGGAATTAACTATTTTATGGGCAGATATATCAAGTATTTTAGGCATGTTTAGTTATTTTTTTGAAGTTCTTTTAATAATCTTTTTTGCTTCTTTTTTTGGTTCGATTAAATTCAATTTAGAAGCTAAAACTTTTCTCTTCTCATCTATATTCGAGTATTTTCTTGAATTTAGCAATACTTTTTTTTCTGCATCAAAAACAATTTCTCTAGTTTTTTCGATAACATCAGGGGTCACAGATACCGATGTAATTCCCCAGTCAACCAATTTCTCAACTAGTTCCGGATATTCTGAAGGAGCTTGCCCGCAAATGGAAGAAGTTATATTGTGATTGGCACAAGTTGTAATAATTTTCTCTAAAGCCCAAAGTACCGCTTCGTCATTTTCATCATAAATATTAGCAACTTTATAATTATCGCGATCAACACCAAGAATTAGCATTGTTAAATCATTGGACCCAATTGAAACGCCATCTAGACCTTCTTTGATAAACTCTTCAAGCATAATAACCGTTGAAGGGACTTCGACCATAATCCAAATCTTAAATGTGGAACTTCTAGCTAGGCCATTTTCTGAAAGCAGTTTTTTAATTTCGGTATATTCAGAAACAGTTCTTACAAAAGGAATCATTATATGAACGTTCTTGAAGCCGTTCTTATTTCTAACTTTCTTTAAAGCTTCGATTTCCAGTTTAAACACATCGGCATTTTCAATGTATCTCGCAGCTCCTCTAAAACCAATCATAGGGTTAGGCTCATCTTGCTCATATTTCTCACCACCCTTAAGATTTCGATATTCGTTTGTCTTAAAGTCAGTTGCTCGGTAAATAACAGGTCGCGGTGAAAAATTTTCAGCAAACTCAGTTATTCCTTCTGCTAATTTTTGAACAAACTCAGCCTCTTTACCATCTTCAATATATTTTTTGGGATGGGTACCCATTTCAGCAATCATAAATTCTGCCCTAAGGAGTCCAACCCCGTCAACCTCTCGATCAGAAATTTTCTTAGCAAGCTCAGGTTCGGCCAAATTCACATAAATTTTAGTTGCAGTTTTAAGGTTTGTTTTAGTAATTTTTTTAGTGGTTTCCTTAATATTTGGAATGACGTTACCTTGGTAGATAAAGCCATGGGTTCCGTCAACAGTAATCTCTTCACCATCTTCAAGAATTTGTAAAACCATTTCACAGCCAACAATTGCTGGAAGACCAAGCTCTCTGGAAACAATAGCGGCATGGGAAGTTCTACCACCTTTCTCAGTTACAATAGCAGCTGCCCGCTTCATTGCTGGAACAAAATCGGGATTTGTCATCTCAGTAACCAATATATCCCCTTCTTGAATCTTATCCAACTCTTTAGCAGATTTTAAAATTCTTACCTTACCGTGAGCCAGGCCTGGGGAGGCTGCATTTCCTTTGAGTAAAACTTTAGAAGAAATTCTTACTTCTCCGAGCTGTCTATACTCAGCAGTATTTTTAATTGTAGTAACTGGTCTAGTTTGTACAATATAAATATGCTTTCTTTCAAAACTCCATTCAATATCCTGGGGAGTTCCATAATGTAATTCAATCTTTTTTCCAAGTTCAGCTAGCTTTTGAATGAAGTGGTCGTCTAATTTTTGAGAATTAGAGTAAACATTAGATACTTCAACATTACCCTTCTCAGATAGCATTGTAGTTTGTTTAACAATATTTTTAGATTTAATTTGAAGAGTGTTTTTTGAAACAGTATAGGCATCAGGAGTTATCTCACCAGATACAATTGGCTGACCTAGTCCAAAAGCAGCTTCAATAGAAATCTCATCGGGATTGTTGGTTAGCGGATTAATTGTAAACATTATTCCAGCAACTTCAGATTCAACCATCACCTGAACTGGAACAGCAATTCCAACTTTTAAGTGAGAGAAGCCTTTTTCGGTTCGATAGAAAATAGCTCTTGGCTCAAATAAAGATGCCCAACATTTTAAAACATTGTGAATTACATTTTTATAACCCACGATGTTAAGGTAAGTTTCCTGCTGACCTGCAAACGATGCTTCAGGAAGATCCTCAGCAGTCGCAGAAGATCTAACCGCAACTTTTTTATCGTATTCACCTGAAAGATTATGGTAATAATCCCGGATTTCTTTTTTTAAGTAATCAGGAACCTCGGCAGAAAGAAAGGCATGTTGAATTCTTTTAGAGACTTCAAATAACTCTTTGGAATTATTTACATTTAAACCAGTAAGTTCTGTTTTAATTTTATGGGATATAGAAGTCTTATTTATAAAATCAAAATAAGCTGTAGAAGTGACAACAAAACCATTTGGAACTGGGATGCTGTTATTGTACATCTCACCCAAATTAGCTCCCTTACCTCCAACTAGAAGTAAGTCGTTTTTATTTATTTCTTTAAACCAAAGAATACTTCGGGCAGACTTATTCATACTTCAATTATTTATTAAATTAGAGAATTATTCAACAGGTAGAATTATTCTAAAAATTGTTCCATGAGGTTTATTATCAAGAACTACTATTTTACCGCCATGAGCTTCAATGATTCCTTTAGCTACAACTAGGCCCAAACCAGTGCCCTTGGATTTATTTTTAATCGAACTTTCAAGTTGCATATATTTGTTGAATAACTTTGACTTCTGATCGTCAGGTACTCCAACTCCAGTATCAGCAACATCGATTAAGATGCCCTCTTTAGATTTCTTAGTTGAAACAGTAATGGAGCCTTTCTCTGTATACTTAAGTGCGTTTGATAGTAAGTTATTCAAGACTTGGGTAAATTTATTATCATCAAAGGCATAATCTTCAATTTTATTGTCCAAAGATATAACAAGCTTCAATTTTTTGGCCTGCATCTCGTTAACAAAAAAAGAAGCTTTTTCTTGAACAAAGGTATTTAAATTGGAAACTCTTTTTAGGATTTGGAGTTTATTCATCTCAAGTTTTGAGGTATCAAGTAAATCGGAAACCAGGTCTAATAACCCTTCGGTTGAAGATTTTATTCCGGATAGTATGTCCTTAAACTTAGCCTCGGTTAAAACGTTATACCTTTTAATTAGAAGGTCTGAGGAAGATTTTATAACAGTAAGTGGTGCCCTAAGTTCGTGTATTAACATAGCTGTAAATTCCTGTTTTATTTTTTCGTTCTGATACTCAGAAGTTACTTCCTGAAATAAAATAGAGACCGCATCAACTTTACCAAGTTTAATTACTGGAAAGAAGGAGACGTCGTAAATAAAGCCTTTGTAATTTATATTCTTAAATACTCTCATCTCTGATTTAAGAAGTACTTCTTGAAGAGTCTCTTCTAGATCGAGATTTTTAGGCATATTCTTTGAGAAATCTAGAATATTAAAATCCTTAGGAGAAGAAAGCTTTAATAAAACTTCGAAAGCTGGATTAATATAAAGAAGGTCAAAATTTTTACCAAGCATACCTACTGGGTTCTTCATTGAGTTAATTAGGTCCTCAAATTTGTCTTTATCTTCTTGAACACTTTCTAGAAATTTGGAAAGATCTGAAAACCTTCTATTAACACCTTCGTAAATATCCAAAATGCTTAACTTATCCTCCTTGAGATAATCACTGGAGGCAAAACAAAACGCACCAATCAAGACATCGTTTACTAAAATTGGCACTATAAAGCAATCAGTAAGAACTTTTCGCACCTTATTGTCCAAGCTTTCCCCTTGAGTTGCCAAGTTAACCTTTTTATTTTCTATATCTGTAGGAATTCCAGACTCTACTAGAGATTCGAAGGTTTTTCTTTTAATATCCTCTATGAATAAATCGGGAACTTTCTCGGATAAATAAACTCCTAAATCTACTTCGGTTGAATTTATAAACATTACAGAGTAAGCAGTAAATTTATAATTCTTCATAACTCTATTGATAATGCTTGCGGCAAGAACTTTAGGGTCGTTCTCAAAGCCTAGTTCGTCCAGAAAATTTGAAGTTAAATATCTAATCTCTTTCTTTTTTGTTAATAAAATAAAAAAATAATAAAATAGAATAACAATAAGAACGGAGAATAGAGCTAACTCTAAATTTGAGAAAGAGTAGGAGAATCCTTTGTAATCAATCCTCATACAATCTCCTTTTTTTCACTGTAATCAGTAAGATACTTCTTAATGACGTTACTTTTAATAAATTTTCCTGAGTAAGGTTCTAGTGAATTGATTAATTTAAGAAGAGTAACCTTGTCATTAGTAATACTTAAAAGTTTTCCTTTTGAATTAACATTTAAATCAGGAATTTGGGAACAAAAAAGGTAAACAGGTAAAGCACCAAAAATGGTTATATATTTATCAATAATTCTTTGAGCGATTTCTTTATTTTCGTTCATGGGCAGATTTCAAATATTTTTCTAATCTTTGCCCCACGTCTGATGGTGTAACGTTATATTTCTTTAAGTAATCAAGGGCACCTAACTCTAAACTTTTTCTAATGTTTTCCTCATCACCATAATTAGTTAACATAACAACAGGGAGGTCTTTAAATTTAGTATCTTGTCTTAATTCTTCAAGAATATCTATTCCATTTTTATTTGGAAGCATGATATCTAATAAAACAAGGTCTGGTTTTTCTTTTAAAACAGCGGCGATGGCTTTTCCCCCATCGGAGACTGTTACAACATTATATTTAAGTATTTCAAGCTCTGTAACATAATTTTTAAGTAAATTTGTGTCGTCCTCAATTATCATTATTTTCATACATTCATCTTATGTTAAAAACTTAAAGTTGTAAATATATATTTACTCAATTACTATTATCAGATGAATATATCTAAATCCAAAAAAATAGTAATAGGAATTCTTTTAGGTTCTATTTTATTAATATCCTACTTATTTATTTCAAACAGCGATAGTCGGCTATCCAATCAAAATATTATTTCCAAAGTATTAAAAATCGAACCTACTTATAATTCAGATCTTAAAGAGAATCAAATAGTAAACATACTTCTTATAGGAAATGACATCGGAAGAGAAAGAAGATCGAGTGGTCAAACTGGGTTCAATACAGATACCCTAATTTTATTATCAATTAATTCTAAAGATAAAAGAGTTTCTTTAACCTCATTTCCTAGGGATATCTGGCAAAACGGAGGTAAAATAAACTCGATTCTCGCAACCCAAGGTATGGACCAATTACTCGATGCTATTTCAAAAATCTCAGGTCAAAAAGTAACCAAATATATCTCAATAGATTTCGATGGAATAAGGTGGTTAGTTGATGCTTTTGGAGGAGTGCCTGTTGAAATTAACACTACTTTTACTGATAATTCATTTCCAGATATTTACGATACAAGAACCACAACCGTCAGCTTCACCAAAGGAAACGAAGTGATGAATGGAGATAGGGCTTTAACCTTCGCCAGAAGTAGAAAAGGAGACAACGGCGAGGGATCGGATCTAATGAGAGCAAAGAGACAACATCAGATATTAAAGGGAATGATTAAATCAGTTGAAAATGAAAAATCGGTCTTCTTCCCATTTGATATTAAGGATTTTTATACGGAGGTCATTCTTCATACTCAAACTAATGTCAGCTTAGATGATGCAATTTACGTATTTTCATTCTATAAGAATATAAATGATTATCAGATTAAAAGTTTAGTTTTAGATGATAAATATATTTACCATCCTGAAAATGCAGCGCCTTACGGGGGTGCTTGGGTTTTTGTTGCTAAGGATTTCAACTTTTCAACTTTACATCAGGATCTAGAAAACTATCTTATGCAAGGCGTAGATCTTGATAGTACTCAAACACCAACTCAGCCTGTGAAGTAGTCACGTTGTTTTTGTAATATAAACTTAAAGAATCTACTTGAAAGTTTTTAATTCGGCAAAACTTTTTTAGATAAGAAATAGAAAAGAATATCTTCCTAATCTTACTTAGATCAACTTTTTGTATTGGGTTAATTTTGTTATTTTTGGATAAAAACTTAACCTCTGTAAAATAAATCTTATTTTGAAACTCGGAAATGATGTCTATTTCCCCAAACGGAGTATAAAAATTTTTAGATACAATTACGTGACCAAGTCTGGATAAATACGAAGCTGCTTGTTTTTCAAAATACCTTCCTCTAGACACATTCATAGCTAAATAATAACTAAAATGTGAATAATATTTTTTCTAGAACTCTATCCAAAATAGAGTTAATTGTTAATATCAGGTGGAAGGTTAAAGTATTTAATTAATTCTGAGGCAGTTGTCATCCATACTGGAACTGCAGTCTCAGCCGCGTAAGAGCTGCTAGTAGGTTCTTCAAGTCTAACAATCATACTAAATTTCTTGGTACTTGAAAGGTAACCTACAAATAATGCATTGGTTCTATTTTCTAAATATTTTCCATCCTTAGCAATTTGAGCAGTTCCGGTTTTTCCAGCAATATTGTAATTCTTAATATTATAAAATTTACTCTCATTTCCCTTTATACTTCTAGTCATCAAATCATCCATAAACTTAGCTGTCTCAGGTTTTAAAACTTCTTTCTCAATTAGATTTGGGTACCTGACCTCTGTACCGTCAACTTTTTTGATTACCTTAATTATTTTAGGCCTAATTAAATTTCCATTATTTGCAAAAACAGTATAGGAGCTTAAAACCTGAAGGGGAGTTGCAGTAAAACCTTGGCCAAATGAAGCAGAGGCTATATCTAGATCTGACCAAAAACCTTCTTTTAAGTAACCCCTCTCATCACCTTCAAGATCCACATCAGTACTTCTAGCAAACCCAAATTTATTGAAATAAGATTTTAAGTCACTTGAACCTACAATTGTTCCAATCTTAGCAGCTCCAATATTATTTGATTTTTGCAACAAGTCGATTAAGCCCATGTGACCTAAATGTTTTTTATCCCAGTTATCTACTTCAAATCCAGAGTAAAATTCTGGTCCGTTATCATCATACTCGAAAGCTCCCGTAATTTTCCCTAAATCTAATGCGGATGCAACGGTAATAGGTTTTATAACTGAACCAGGTTCAATATTATCGGTGATGCATTTATTTTTGATATCAGACTTCACCTTGCCTTCCTCGTCTAAAAATTCTTTATAAGGATCATAGGGATCAAAATTTGGGTAACTCGCCATACCTAAAATATCTCCGTTAACAGGGTTCATTACAATAATTTGCCCTGATTTAGCACCATGCTGCTCAACTGCTTTTTTTAAGTTTTCTTCAACAATAAATTGAATCGACCTATCAATAGTTAATACAAGAGAATCTCCATTTATAGAATCCTGCTTGTCATAATTTCCATATAAAATAACCTCCCCATCAGCACCTCTTTCATAAATAACTCGTCCTTCTCTTCCTTTCAAAAGTTTGTCATTTCTTCCCTCAATACCGTAGTATCCCTTTTGATTTTCAGTTTCAGAAGATGCCACAAACCCTAAAACACTGGAGGCCAACTTGCCTTCTGGATAAAATCTCTTTACCTCCTTTTCAAAATAGATGGACGGAACTTTAGTCTCCTCAAGTTTGTCTTTCTCATCCTGAGATAAACCTTTTTTTAAAATTAAATAAAATAGATCGGGTTTTATTAATTCTTTGGAGTTTGATAAAAATTTTGATTTCTCTTCATCGTTCTTAAATAAAATAAGGGGTGTAATCTGATTTAAAAACGAATCAACATTTTTAACAGAATTGGGATTAACTATTAAATTGTACGTAACATTGTTGGTGGCTAACACAAACCCATCTGAACTTAGTATCTCCCCTCTTTTGAAGGCAATTGATTTTTTTGTTAACTGTTGATCGATCGCTTTTTGTTTAAGTTCGGAGTAACCCCAGACTTGGATTAAAAAAAGCTTTACAAATAAAACAACAAAAAAAATAGCGAAAGTCAGGTATAAAATTTTAAAACCAAAAACTGAGTGTCCTGGTGAATTAATTCTCATTAGTGAAATTAT
>CAMDGN010000025.1 GCA_945897985.1 candidate division WWE3 bacterium
GGATTTGATAAGGATGAAATCTTAAAGGTTAGTGCTAAAACTGGAGAAGGTGTTTATGAGCTTCTTAAAGAGGTTATCCAGAAAATTCCTGCACCTCAAGACAATATAGATAAACCATTTAGAGCCCTAATATTCGATTCATTTTACGATTCGTATTTAGGTGTAGTTGCAGTTATAAAAGTTGTTGATGGAAAAATTGACAATAAAGATGTTGAAAGAAGAAGAGAGTTAAAATTTTTTGCTACAAATTCATATTCAATTCCCGAAGGTTTAGGAGTTTTCAAGCCTGAAAGAAGGACTTTTGATATTTTAAGATCTGGAGAAGTAGGGTATGTTGTTACCGGACTTAAAAATATTTCTAAAGTAAAAGTTGGTGATACTGTTGGATTTACAGATTTTGGAGAGTTAGAACAACTTCCTGGATATAAAGAAGTTAAACCTTTCGTATTTTTATCAATCTACACAGTTGATAATGATAAATTTCCATATTTAAGAGAAGCTTTAGAAAAAATGGCATTAGCGGATTCTTCTATTTCCTATGAGCCTGAAAATAATATGGCTTTAGGTTTTGGATTTAGATGCGGCTTTTTAGGTCTTCTTCACGCTGATGTGATTCAAGAAAGATTAGAGAGAGAATTTAATTTAGATTTAATCTCAACCACCCCAAGTGTTGAATATGAAATCGATCTTACATCGGGAGAAAGTATTTTAGTTCGAACCGCATATGATATGCCTGATACCACCAGAATTTCTGAAATCAGGGAGCCTTGGATTTTAAATACTATTGTTACCCCATCAACTTATACTGGAGCCATTATTGCTTTATGCGAAGGTAAAAGAGGAATCATGCGAAAAATGGATTACCCAACCACCGACCGAGTTATTTTCGAATACGAGATGCCTCTAGTTGAACTTATTTCAAATTTCTTTGACGAATTAAAAAGCATAACCTCAGGCTACGCTTCATTGGATTATGAAATTTTAGAGTATAGATCTGTAAGAGCTGTTAAGGTCGATGTTTTGGTTCATAATCAAATTGTTCCACCACTTTCTTTTATTGTTGTAAGAGATAGAGCAGAACTTGTTTCTAGAGCCCTGCTTAAAAAATTAAAAGATATTATTCCAAGACAGCAATTCCAAGTTTCGCTTCAAGCGGCTATTAACGCTAAAGTAATTGCCAGAGAGGATATTTCTGGATTTAGAAAAGATGTTTTGGCAAAGATGTCCGGAGGCCATAGAGAAAGAAAAGATAAACTGCTTGATATTCAGAAAAAAGGAAAAGAGAGAATGAAGAAGTTTGGAAAAGTTGATATTCCTCAAGATGCTTTTAGGCAAATTCTTTCTCTGTAAAATTTATTTAGTATAATGAGTTGGTGGAAGTTACAAAACCTAAATTTATATTAACCACGAAATCACTCTTTAAAACTAGCTTTACTTTATTTTTATTAATGTCCTTTTTTTTCTTTTGTAATCTATTATATGATTCATCGTTTTATTTTTTCGGAGAGGAGTCTTCGCTAAGATTTTTTGACATTGCAATACTAATATTTTTTATTTCTATTGGGTTTTACGCTTTAATGCCCTTATTTAGATTTATTGTAAACTTTAGAAAAATAGAAACAGAGGAAGAGAAGAAAAGTGTTTCAGGATTTTTCATCAGATATTTTGGTGGATTTGTTGTATCATTTTTAATTATATTTTTGCCAGGATCTGGGTCGCTTTCAGGGCTTAACGACTTTTTCATTTATGGAATTTTAACATTAACAATTTTTTATCTAGTTTCAATTTTTACTCTTTTCGAAAACAATTTTCTTGATGAATTATTTAAACCTGCCAAAAAAATAATTTTAACAACGAAATTTTTATTTACATCTTCTTTGATACTTTTTTCTTTATCATTTGTAATGCTTATTTTGAGTACATTTACCAATTTTTTTAGCTACTAAATATTTCAATAATGACGAAATTTATTACGATACACCTGAAATTTCAAATTACGAAAATTACGAAGATAATGAAAATTACCAAAATTACGAAGACGTTCCACCAATAATTGACGAATCTGAACAACTTGCCTTAACTTCAACCCCCATTAATAGTAGTAGTATCTATGAAGAATTGCTTTTATTGGTTAGTGATATTCTACCTATGATTAATAATTTTTTACAACAGTTTTCTGTTATTTTTTTCATCTTACTACCTCTATTTAGACTTCTTATCAATTATAAAAAAATAGAAACTCCAGAGGAGGTCCTATGTGTTTCAGGTTTTTATATTAGATACTTTATCGGATTAATTACAGGTTTCGTTATAATGGGAGCTGGATTAAATAGTGGGAATGGAGTTATTTTATTAAGTATAGCTATACTTATTTTTCATCTAATTGCCCTTAAAACTCTTAAATCTAAAGTGTATTGGGTGGAAGAAAACAATATTTAGATTTTTCAAGTTTTAAAACATATTGAAGTTTTTAACAAGTGTGCCAATATATTTATATGAACAAACTTTGGAAGGTTTATTTTTGGTTTATTTCTGTTCTTGCTGTTTCTGCTGTATTTGAATTATTTAGTACAGTTAAAGTTCTTAATCTCCACTCTATTTTAGGAATTGTATCCTTAACGTTTATGGTCCTTTCTTTGTATAGTTATATTTACAATAAATATTTTTTCCCATCTACTCTATGGGCTTGGTATTTTTATTTAAGTGTTACTTCCGATATTTTTGATTTCCTAGCTGGATATACTTTTTTGAACGCGTATTTGGGTTTTGAATGGCCAGAAATTCTTCAAAGTCAGGTGGGCTTGGGTATAGAAATTTCCTTAATTGATTACATACTATCTACTGCCGTATCTGTACCTTTTTATATAGCAATTTACAGACTCTCCAAAAATAAGTTTTTGAAAGAATAATTTATATATGAATAGACTTTGGAAATTATATTTTTTAATATTTTTAATTTTTGGAATTCACTCAATAATTAAATTTTTAGTTCGATCTGAGACCGTAGAAGCTATAAATTTTCTAAATTTTATTACCTTTATACTCTATATCACTCCTGTTTACTGCTATGTTTACAATAGAAAACTAATCTCATCTAACATATGGTCGTGGTTTTTCTATATTTCAATTGCGTTTAATATTTCATTTTTTGCTTCTAATTTTACTTTTTTAGGTGATTATATTTTTTTATCAACTATTAAAGTAGATAGAAGAGGTAATTTATTAAGTGTGTTATTGACTTATGTGTTATTCCTTCCAATTTTTATAGCAATTTACAGACTCTCCAAAAATAGGTTTTTGAAATAATACCTGTTGATTTTTTTAGCACTTAAATTATAATAGTGATAATGAGTTTGAATTTATCTGACAGACAAATAAGACTTCTTGACGCAATTATCACAGAGTACCTTAATACCTCTGAACCTGTTGGTTCAAATTACCTTGTTAAAAAATATAATTTAACCGTCTCTCCAGCCACTGTTAGAAACGAAATGGCTGAGCTTTTAAGACTTGGTTTCTTAGAAATGTCTCACTCTTCCTCCGGTCGAGTCCCAACCTCAATGGCTTATAAATTCTTCTTACAAGAACTTTTAGAAGAAGACGAACTTCCAGTATTACAAGAAGTTGCTATCAGACAAAAGCTTTATGCCAATCGATACGAGTTCGAAAAACTTCTACAAAAGTGCGTTGTTTCCTTAGCTGATTTAACTCAAGAGTTATCCATCGCAGTCACTTACGACGGATTCATGGTTCACGCTGGGGCTGTGCACATTCTAGATAAAAAAGAATTTTGGGAGATTGAAGTTACAAAAACTGCGCTAAGCTTACTAGATAATTTTGAATTACTTGAGCAGATTTTAAAAAGATCTCCTGAGGGTATTAGTGAAGTTGAATTCTTAATCGGATCAGATTTAGGTGTTCCTAATTTAACCAACTGTTCCTTAGTCTTCACTAGATTTAAATCTGTAAAATCTAGTGGATTTTTTGCGGTCCTTGGTCCTTCAAGAATGAGATATCAAAATGTTATCCCATCATTGAGGTATGCCAAAAATTTAGTAGAAGAAATTCTTAATTCTTAATAAAATATGAATGAAAATATGGATCAAAATAATATAAATGAACCTGCACCTATCGATGAAGTTGTTTTCTTAAAAGATCAACTTTCAGAAATGGAACTAAATTGGAAAAGAGCTTTGGCTGACTATAAAAATTTAGTAGACAGATCAAACAAAGAAAGAAGACAATTTACTGAGTTTGCAAATGAGGTTTTAGTTATGAAATTTCTTTCAGTCTATGATTCTTTAGATATGCTTGGAAAATATAATCCTGATCAAGGACTTCAGCTTACAATTAAGCAATTTGGACAAGTTTTAAAAGAAGAAGGGTTAAAAGAAATTGACGCTTTAGGAAAAGATTATGATGTTAACGAAATGGAAGCAATTGAACTGATTGAGGGTGAAAAAGATAAGGTAATAGAAGTTATTACAAAAGGATTTTATCTAAAAGAAAAATTGTTAAGACCAACAAGAGTAAAAGTTGGTAAAGGTAATTAATTAAAGAAGGACAAAATATGGGAAAAATAATTGGTATTGATCTCGGAACAACAAACTCTGCCGTAGTATTTTTAGAAGGTGGAAATCCAAAAGTTATTCCAAGTCATGAAGGAACAAACACAACACCTTCAGTTGTAGCTTTAGGAAAAAACGAAGTAGTAGGTATTCCTGCTAAAAGACAACAAGTTGTAAACCCTAAAAACACAATCTTCTCTGCCAAGAGACTAATGGGAAGAATGTTCTCTGATCCTGAAATTCAGAAATTAAAAAAAGACATGCCTTATGCGATTGTTGAAGGAAATAATGGAATGGCCTGTGTTGAAGTTGATGGAAAAATTTACACTCCACAAGAAATTTCAGCTAAAATTTTAGCTAAATTAAAATCAGACGCCGAAGCATTTTTGGGAGAGCCTATTACTGAAGCTGTTATTACGGTCCCAGCTTATTTCAACGATGCCCAAAGAAGCGCAACTAAAGAAGCAGGTCAGATTGCTGGACTTGATGTTAAAAGAATCATCAATGAGCCTACAGCCGCATCTTTAGCTTACGGTCTTGATAAGAAAACAAATGAAAAAATTGTTGTTTACGATCTTGGGGGAGGTACTTTCGACGTATCTGTTCTTGAAATCGGTGACGGATTATTTGAAGTTAAAGCAACTAACGGGGATACTCATTTAGGAGGAGATGACTTCGATCAAAAAATTATTGATTTCTTGATTTCAGAATTCAAAAAAACTGATGGAATTGACCTATCAATTGATAAACAGGCTCTTCAAAGATTAAAAGATTCAGCTGAAAAAGCAAAAATTGAATTATCTTCAGCTCCTGAGACAGACGTTAATATTCCGTTTATTACCGCTGATGCAACAGGTCCAAAACACGTTAATATCAAATTAACTAGAGCTAAATTAGAATCTTTAGTTGATGAGTTAATTCAAAAAACAATTGTTCCAATTGAGAATGCTCTAAAGGACGCTGGTATTTCTAAAGCTGAAATTGACGAAGTTGTAATGGTGGGCGGAATGACAAGAATGCCAAAAATCCACGATGTTGTTAAAAACTATTTTGGTAAAGAAACAAATAGAACAATTAATCCTGATGAAGTTGTTGCCATCGGTGCAGCAGTTCAAGGAGGTGTTCTTTCTGGTCAAGTTAAAGATGTTCTTCTTTTGGATGTTACTCCTTTAACCTTAGGTATCGAAACTCTTGGAAGTGTTTCTACACCTTTGATTAAAAGAAACACAACAATCCCTACATCTGCTTCACAAGTATTTTCAACAGCTGCAGATAATCAAACATCTGTAGAAATTAGTATCCTACAAGGTGAAAGAGAGATGGCTGCTGATAACAAATCTCTTGGAAGATTCATTTTAGATGGAATTCCACCAGCCCATAGAGGAGTTCCTCAAATTGAGGTTACTTTTGATATTGACGCAAATGGTCTTCTAAAAGTTTCTGCCAAAGAAAAAGTAACAGGCAAAGAACAAAAAATTACAATTCAAGGTTCAACCGGTTTGGATAAAACTGAAGTTGAAAGAATTGTTAAAGAAGCTGAAGCAAACAGAGAAGCTGACAAAAAAAGAAAAGAAGAAGCTGAGGCTAGAAATCACGCTGAGAGTTTAATTCATCAAGCTAAGAAAGCAATTATCGAAGCTGGTGAAAAGCTAACTGCTGAAACCAAAACTGAAATCGAAAGTAAGATTAAAGAACTTGAAGACATTATGCCAACCGGTTCTAAAGAAGAGCTTGAGAAAAAAACAAACGAACTTTCAGAGACTTTGGCTAAGTTTGGAGACCAACTTTATAAAAAAGAAGAACCTCAAGCTGGAAATCCAGAAGGTACTCCTGAAGATAAAGGTCCTGAAACAAACGGAACTGAGCCCATTGAAGGCGAAATAGTTAAATAGGTTTCAAAGAATTTAATACGAGATGGGGCGATGTTCTTTTGAACATCGCCCCATGTTGTTAACGCATGTATATTGCGTAAACAACTGCCCAGCCTAAAAGGATGATGAATGCCTCCGCGGCCCAAGAGTCATGGTATTCGATTGCTCTTACAATCGGTATAAACAGAATTACAGTGAATCCCACCATAAGGATAATCGCAATCATGACCCCTCCTTTGCTACAGGTTATACATCCCTAATACCGCTCCAACGATATAGATCCCTAGTCCAAAGGCCCCATATTTACCTATTCCCGCGGTAAACAGAGCGTTTCTGATCACCGGATCTACCACCACATCAGCTCGGGTATATTTGCTATCAAAGCTTTTCACCCTTAGATATACCCAAGTAGCCAGATTGCCGTTCACCCACATAACGATCATGATAAAAAACAGTTCCTTGATCATCTCTCCTCCATAATATTAAGGCCGAAGTAGGATTTTATCAAAATTCTTTTTTTTTAGCAAATTATTATAGTCTTTGATAAATTTGGTAAAATATGGGCTATGAGTCAAGTAAAAGATTATTACGAACTTTTAGGAGTTTCCAAAAATTCTTCTGAAGCTGATATAAAAAAAGCGTATAGAACTTTAGCGCGGGAACACCACCCTGACATGGTTAAAGATTCTGATAAGGCAGCTGCAGAAAAGAAATTTAAAGAAATCAATGAGGCTTACCAAGTTCTTTCGGATACTCAAAAAAGAAAACAATACGATCAATTTGGACATTCAGCCTTTACACAAGGTGGGAGTTCTGGAGCCTCAGGCTTTAGTGGGTTTAATAATGGGCAATACTCCTATACAAATTATGGGGGTGGGGATATAAACATCGATCCATTCGAAATCTTTGAAGAGGTATTCGGATTTAAAGGCTTTGGAGGATCTAGAGCTCCAAAAAGAGGAAAAAATCTATATTACGAAATAAGAGTTTCTTTTGAAGAAGCTGTCAAAGGTGGGGAAAGGAAAATTAGAGTAGAGTCTGGGGAGTTTGCAGTTAAAATTCCTAAAGGAATCAACGATGGAAATGAAATGAGATTCCAAGGTAAAGGTATGCCTGGCCCAAGCGGCCTGCCTGCTGGAGATCTAATTGTAGCGTTTAAGGTTACATTCCCCCCATCAATGGAAAGATATACAGAAAATGTTTTACAAGTTGTTGAAGTAAGTTTCATCGACGCTGTTTTAGGAGGTGAAATTGAGGTTAGAGTTATTGATGAAAATTCAAAAAACGGAATTTCATTTAAAAAGATAAAAATTCCTGAAAAGATTCAGCATGGATCTCAAATGGTTATCAAAGGTTTTGGAATGCCTAGAGTAAATTCAGAATTAAAAGGTGATATGTATCTTAAAATACTAATTAAAATGCCTGAAAAGCTTTCTAAATCTCAAAGAAACCACTTGGAAGAATATCGAAAATTGAAATAGAAAAAAGTAATTTACTTCGTAATAAACGAAAAGGGCTGGTTTTACCCAGCCCTTTCTCTCCCTTATATAGCTACACCCAGACCCTCTTCTAGTCCGAGTGGAATTTTTGCTTTTTAAAGTGGAAGCATAACCACTTATTTTCGAACAACCCCTGCTTCGTCCGCCGAAGCAATTTCCTGAGAGACCTCTTCCTGACGTCGAACCAGGTCTTCGTTTATAGGCACCATTGCCTTTAAACGACCTTGGGTGATTGGGTCTCGAGCTTGGTTTGGGGTAACAACCCCAACCTCCTCGAAAAGCTTTTCCTCATTTGTGTCTGAGAAAAGCCATTCTCGGATAGAAATAAGCAAGTTGATTAGACTGCTCATTATTTCTCCTCCTTCTTTATGCTCTCCCAGAGCATCAAAAGAAATGTCCAACATGCATATAAGATATACATACCTAACCTCTTTCTGATACAAAAGGACCTATATAATATCACTAGCCCTTGAAATTTTCAAGTTTTAGTGTATATTACATATT
>CAMDGN010000026.1 GCA_945897985.1 candidate division WWE3 bacterium
AATAAAAATAAGTGCATCGATTGGATATTGAGCATATTTAAATTTTTTAAATAAGTAATCTACTCCAATTATAACCAAAACAACTGCCGGGATTAAAAGTGATGCAAGATACCTCTCACTTTTAACACCTGAGATTTGAAAAAGAACAAGTGCTGAAACAAAAAAGGTACTCCAAAAATATAAAAACCTATTTTTAATGTTAAATACTGAGCTAATAATTCCTCCAAAATATAGGATTAATCCAAAAACGGATACTTTATTAGTTAGAAAGAAGATATAGCTCCACCAAGGTGACTTAAGAAAGACTTGCCCGTTAATGAGGTGTAGTTTGCCCTCTTCTGACCTTCCTAGATATCCTTCAACAAATGCGCCATTTATCTTTAAATAAGTTGCTTTAATTCCTAGTTTTTGAACTGCCGGAAAGTAAGTAGCTATAAACCCCAACCCTGCTATTCCAAACATGAGTAGGTAGCCTACTAAATATTTTTTATTTCCATTGAACTGTAGAATAAATAACACAAAAATTGCTGGTAGAAGCGCAATTGAAGTGAATTTTGAAGCAAACGCTAAACCTAAAAATAAACCTGAGATGGTGAAAAACAATAATCTAAAATTTTTATTTGCTTCTATAAAGAAATATGCAAAAAGGAGCCAGAAAAGGTGCATCGGAGCTTCCAACATGCCCATTTTTGTTGCGCTAAGGATCAATGGGTTGCATAGAAATAGAGAAAATCCAATTAAACCGAGTTTAGTTCCATACTCTTTTTTTACTATGAAAAATAAAGTTAATGAAGTAAGAACACCCATAATTGCAAATGGTGCTCGAAGCAGAAGTACATTATGGTCTGCAAAAGAGTAAAAATACCCTAGAACATACTTAGCAATAAATGGAACTTGCATATTGTTCTCAAAATTACCTTTAAGATATTGTCTACCTGAATCTAGGTATAAAATTTCATCGGTAAAGAAGTAGGAATTATCTAATTTATAGAAATAAAATAGTGAGGATATTAGGATTAAAGCAACAATTATTGATAATTCTTTTAGTTTAGAAGTTTTGGCAGAAATCATATTTATGGTCGGGGTAGCAGGACTCGAACCTGCGGCCTCGCGCTCCCAAAGCGCGCGCTCTAGCCAACTGAGCTATACCCCGAATTACAAGATTATACAATAAATTTAATCGTTTTTCTTTAAATAGCGGGTTTTATAGGCTTAAAGTTTGGATTTAAGGTCTTCAAGAACGCCTTGAATTGGTTCTGATTCGTAGACGGTTCTGGAGTTATTAATTAGGTCTATTAAGTGCACCTTAAAGGTATAAGTGCAGACTTGAGTCGGATTACAAATTTTTGGATCTTTTTTGGTGTAATCTTTTAGAGACATTTGGATCACAAAAAATACATGATTATCTAAAAAAGACGCCCGGTTAAAGAAACAATTTGACTCAAAGTCACAATCGACAATTTTAGTTCTCAGAATTTTATCCTCCCTGAGCCCGTAGAAGAAAACTTCGGTTGGTAAAAACCCAAATCTAGTTGAGTTATCGTAATTTACAACCTCCCTCTCGTTTGGTGAAAGTGCACTGGCTTTGAATTTTTTAAGTTCTAGCATATTTTCATCGTACAGTTTTCTTGAAGCATCATCGTCGACAGAAGCTGTAGATGTCCAAAGAGTATTGAAGATATTTGAATCTTCTACAAATCTAAAGTTATCTCCTTCAACTTTGATTCCCTTGTTTCCAGCGTTAGTTATCCATTTTTGAAATTGTGAATTGGACTCTAATTTATTAGGAAGTTTTGATTTATCAATGGAATATTGTTTTTTTACGTTTAATACAACTCCTGTAGCAATTAAAACAGCGATAAGGGAGATTAAGATTTTGTCTAAATGTTTCATCTTCTTTATTTTACCTTATTAATAATTTGAATTGGATTTTTGTTTGCAAAAGATTAGGGCTGAGTCTTGCGACTCAGCCCCTATTTTTAAACGAAGTGAATTTCCAATTCATCTTCGTTGATGTTTGTTTTCTCTATAAAACTTCTGAAAGATTCAATTCCTCCAGTGAAAATTTCTTTCCCATTACTAACAACTTTTAGGAACTTATCCGAAAGAGCCTCTTTATAAGAGGCAGTAGTTCCCCACCTCTCAATCCTCGGAATCCATCCTTTACTATTATTCTCTTCAGGCGTGGGGTGTTTAATCCCACTTGATTCAAAAATTACAAAGTCCCCTGGATTTGGTACGATGTAATTTTTTACATTACCCATAACTATCGACCCTTCCTCGTTTACAAACGAGTGACAGAAGGAGAAATAGAACACAAAGTGTTCTTTGAAATTGTGGGTTATAAACCCCATACCACTTTTGGGATGAATAGCTCTTACTCTTCCGACCGAGTATACAGTGTTTGGCATATCTGTCCCCTTAATAAAATAGCCTAGAGTATTATCTCAAATTATTTCAAAAAGTCAATTTAAACCGGTTTTTTTGAGAAAGCCTTGGTAAAAAATCCTATAAAGATGAATAAGATGGCCGATCCACCCAGAACTAAGTACTCGGCTTCCGAGATTCTACCTCCAAGGCCAATTGAAGCAAGGCTACCTCTTATTAGGTAAATTCCCAAGGTGACTATTGAGATAATACTTATAGCTATCATGAATGTTTTATCTTTAAGTACCTGGAAAAAGTTTTGTTCTTCTGAAAAGTTAAAGTAGATCAGGAATATGTTTAAAATCATTAAATTTAGAATTGCTACAGTTTTGGCTGATTCGGGGTCAAAGGTATTAATAGTGTAATAAGGAATAAAAATTAGAAAAAACATAGCTAGACCGTAGATTGTTCCGATTCCCAACTTCATATTTTCGATTAATTTAAAATTTGCTTTTCTAGGAACTTGCGCCAGAATATTTTTTTGAGCCGGTATAGATTCAAAGACAATGGTTGAGAAGGGATCAATTATAAATTCTAGAAACGCAATATGGATTGGAAGAAGTAAGAATGGTAGTTGGAAGAAGGTATTAAAAATAGAAATTAAAATAATGGGTAAATGGAAAGAATAAATATATCTGGCAGTAATTCCGAGATTTCGGTAAATTCTTCTTCCTTCCTTTATTCCCTCAATAATACTTTTAAGATCATTTTTAATTAGAATAATGTCTGAGGTTTCTTTAGCAATATCACTACCACCTTCCCCAATTGATATCCCGATGTTCGCAGCTTTGAGGGCGAGAGAGTCGTTAACCCCATCTCCAGTCATTACAACAATATTTCCTCTGTTTTTTAGTAGATTTACTAATTTTAATTTTTGATGAGGTTGGATTCTAGCGTAAACATTTGTTCTCGCGATTAATTCTTTGAGTTTAAAGTCTGGCAGTTTTTCGAGTTCATCCCCAGTTAAAACATTTTCGGGATTGGCTAACCCTATTTCTTTAGCATAAAAAATAGCTGTATTTTTATGATCACCCGTAATCATGCAAACTCTTAATTTATTGTTTTGACAAAGCTCAATATATTCTTTAGTTTCTTCTCTTAGTTCATCGTGAAAAGCAAGTAATCCTAATAATTCAAACTTCTTGGCTGAGGTTTCTTTTTCGCTTTTGAGTTCTGCCACAGCAATAATTCTGTATCCAACATTAGTCAATTCCTGAATTTTTTCTAACATAAAATCTTCGTATTTAGCTGGAATTCGGCAAATTTTGGAAATTTCTTCATAAGCGCCTTTAGCAAAAATATAGCTTTCTTTACCTTTAATGTATTTCTTTGAATAAACAAATTTTTTATCCAAGACGCCTTCTTCTTTATTGATAAATTCAGAAATATCCATCCCACTTTTGTTAAAAATTTTTTCAATTTCAATATCAAGAGCATCCTTTGAATTAAAATATTTTGATAGGTAGGAAGCCTTGAGAATTCTTTTGATATCTTCATTTAGATCCATTTTTTCAAAATTTACTTCTTGATCTTGATAGATGATTTTTTTGAGTTTTTCATTGTTTTTAGTTATGGTTCCAGTTTTATCAACACAAATAATATTAGCTGCGCCCAAAGTTTCGATGATAGCTTTGTTTTTAATTACCAACCCTTTATTGGAGAGTCTTAAAGATGAAAGAGCTAAAAAGATTGTCAAAACAATAGGAAGTTCTTCAGGAACAAGGGCTATAGCTAGAGAAATAGTATAGATGATTGAATTTTGAAGGTCGGATGTTTTGTAATAATTATATGAAAAAATGAAAGCGCAGGTTAGAACACATAGAATGGCTAAATTAAAAACAATTTTATTGATTTCCTTTTTTACTTGGGGCTCTTCGTCTTTAATTAATTCGAGTCTAGTTCCTAATTCTCCTATTTTAGAACGAATGCCCGTTTTATAAACACAGCCAATCATCCATCCGGAGGTGAGTAGAGTTCCGGAAAAGGCAATGTACTCGTCAGTAAACTTTTTAAGACTATCATCCTTGATTGTTTTTTTCCTAATAGGTACGGATTCGCCTGTCAAAATCGATTCGTTAACTAGAAGATTTGAGCTTTCAACAATCAAAATATCCGCGGGAACTCTATCCCCTTCATTTACTATCACATAGTCGCCTTCAACTAGATATTTACTTTCGATATTAACTTTTTCACCGTCTCTATAGACCTCACAAACTTTTTTGGTGAAATCTTTCAATTTCTCGAGGGCTTCTTCTGATTTGAAGTTTTGATAGACATTTATTGAAACAATAACCAATGCAGATATAGTGAGAATTATAAAATCAAGAGATCTTCCGATCACGAAGTAGATAATACAAGCAGAAAGTAGAATCAAGGTCATTGGCTCTCTTAAGGCTTCAAGAACTGAGGCAAGAAAAGAGAACTCCTTTGATTTAGGAATTTCGTTAGGGCCTTTTTCTAAATATAATTTTTGAGCTTCTTTTTGTGAAAGCCCTTTATAAATCATCTTAAGCTGGTTCGATAAACTTTTTGGTTTCTACTATTAATAGCTTGGTACTTTTTATAGTACCCTTTTATTGAAGTGTGTTTTGGAAACTTATCCAAAAAGATTTTAAACATTTCAAAGTATTTTAATTTATCAATTTGATAAAGACTTAGTCTTCCATCTAGTCTAAGTAGATTTAAGAAAATTTCCTTTTCACGGGTTGTGATTAATCCTGCAAGTCTATCGTTGATGGATGGCTTTTGTTGCATGATAACAAAGCAGATAAAATCAAGGAAATTTTCAAATTTTTCCTTTACAACCAAAGGTTTATCTCTTTTTATAAATTCAATTAAGACCGAGTTCACTCTAGGTTTTGGTAAAAAGTCTGATTTCTTAAATTTATAAAGGATTTTAGAATCGTAATTATTAAAGATAATTAAACTTAGTAGCAATCCTTCATTTATTCCTTGAAGTCGGTGGGCTGACTCTTCTTGAACAATTAAACACACTCTATTAAAAATAGGGTTTTCAATAAGAAGCTTCTGCGAAATTTTGGTAGTTTGACTGTACGGAATGTTAGAAAAAACACTTAGGTCTGTTTTGTTATTTAGGTTTTCGGAAAGAAAATCAGTTTGTTTAAGTTGAAAAAGATTATTATTTATAATTTCAGCGCTTAGGTTTGCAGTAAGGTTTGGGTCAATTTCAAAGCCTAGTACTTTATACCCTAAATCAATTAATTGCGCCGAGATTATTCCTTTTCCAACCCCAATATCTAAAATTGTATCCAGAGCAGGAAGTTCTGAAACTTTGATTAGTTTTTTAACTAATTCTGGGTTGGATAGAAAATTTTGAGAAATACTAAAGTTTTGAGTCATTTAGTTCCATTCTAGTATAAATTTGCTCATTAAGTTAGAATTATAAGATGAAGGCCCTTTTTTCAAGGTATTACTCGGAAATAATTTCAGTTTTATTGCTTTTAATTACTATTCCTTTTTATGTCAACGTTAATTTCATGCAAAACGATGACTGGGCTTACTACCAAAACATTCAAAACTTTTTATCCGGCAATTTTTATCTAATTCCTAAAACAGCTCCGACTTTTTATACAATTGGTATTTTAGCTACTCTCTGGTCTTCTATTTTTGGTGTCACCTTTCTACCATTTTTGACTCTTCTAATTTCAGTTGGTAATTTTTATATTTTTACCAAGATTCTTGAAATGAAATTTAAATTATCCAAATTTTCTAACATTTTTATTTCTCTAATTCTTCTAACAAACTTTCTGCATTCTTATTCTTCTATTGGGTTTATGACTGAGAATTATTTAGTATTCTTTCTTCTTCTTTCAATTCTCTACTTTGAAAAATTTCAAAAGTTTCAAAATCTTAGAAACCTACATTTATCAAATTTGTTTTCAGTTTTAACTTTTTTTGTCAAACAATCAGGATTAATTTTTATTTGTGCGACAGCGGTTTATTTTTTAATCAAGAAAGATTTTCAAAAACTTAAAATTCAAATCGCATACCTTGCTTCAATTAGTATTTTTTATTTTTTTATTTTCCCAAAGACCTCGGAGATGGTAAAAAAGAATTTTGTTTTAGACAATCTCGCGCGACCTGACTATATGTTTAGCCTGATATACGGAATCTTGATTTATCTGGCATTCTTCACACTCCCCCTAATCTGGAACTTTATTTCTGAGTTTGCTATCCAAAATAAAAATAATTACAAAAAATTAGTTTTAACTATCGTGTTAGTTTCCTCAGCCTACTTTTATTTTAATAATTCATTTAAGCCAGAAAATTTAGCTTGGCAGGAATTTCCTTATTTTGAAAATGTTTTTGAAAGAACTGGCTTCCTACCCCGAACCATAACTGGAACCAAGTATCAATTTAAATTTAATTTTGATTACTATAGCTATTCTGATTTGATTTCAAAAGTTTCAGTAGCTTTTGTTATGGTTCTACTTGTTTTAAATTACAGAAAAATAATAAATGTTTACGCCATAGCAATTTTTGGTTTCATGTTTTTAATGCTTTTTGCCTATCCTTTTTTTGATAGATACATTATTTATGTATTACCTTTGGCTATTTTGTTACTTGCTGATTTTTATAGTGACAAATTGTTCGGAAAAATTATTTTAGGGATTTTTGTTTTATATCAATCCTACTTTAGTTATTTTTTGGTTAGAGATTTTATTCAAACTCACAACTTTGTATGGAGTCGTTCAGAAAAAATATCTCTTGAAGATGGGTCTTTTGATATGAAGTCTACCGGTGCTTGGACTAATACTTATGGTAGGAACAGAATGAGTCCTAAATATATTTTTACATACGACTCTCTTAAGAAAAATCCTGGAATGAAGGAAACCTATGATTTAGTTGAGACTTATAAGGTTGAATTTAGAGG
>CAMDGN010000027.1 GCA_945897985.1 candidate division WWE3 bacterium
AAATCCTGCCTTTCAGCGTAAATATAAAGTCCGTATTTATTGTTTTGTTTAAAATTGGCAGGCTCGTCTAAATAAAAAGCAAATTCCTTTGTTTCATATTTATCACAAACAACTTCCGCCGAAGGAAAGGTTACATTTTGAAATGGATCATATAAAGTTCTAGTGATTTCATTATTAGTCTTATCAAAATACCGATATAAAAAATATCCGGTAGCCAAAAGGCCAAGTATGGTTAAAGTAATTCCTAAAATTTTTCGAAGCATTAGTTAATTATAGTAGGATTATCACTCAAAATCGCTTAAATCAACTTTATCCCAATAAGTAGCATATTCTTGGATAGTATCCATTCCAATTTTAGCTCGTCTTTCATTTATATTTTTAGGATCGATTGTAGGTCTTGGTTTATTAACACCGTTTTCTAGATAAAATTGAGTTCCATAAATTTGAGGCTCGTTACTATTTACCTTAACTCGGTCGGTAAGATAGGCAATGTCTCCGGCATTAAATGAATTAGGATTTTGAAGCATCAGATTTAAATATTCTTTTTGAAAAGGAAGATCGTGATCAGAATGTTGAACTAAAAGCCAGGCATCGTTTGAAGCTTTTTTTCCAAACTTCTCAATTGTAACTGACCCGTGTTCTGCAATAATTTTTTTAACCAAACTTGTTGATTCCGTATCTGTTGCGACCCATTCGTTAAATGGGACCTTATCAGTTCTGGTTCTCATTTCTTGATCGATTTTGACTCGATCTTCTAATAATTGAGCAACAGTTTCAGGATTCATAATTATAATTCGAGGGATTTGTCTTTGATTTTGTTTAAAACAAGAGCCTCAAATTCAGCTTTAGGCATGGCAACTAAATCTTTGGAATTTCTTTTTCGAAGGGTAATAGTTCCGCTTTCAACTTCTTTTTGACCAATAATTGCCATATAAGGAACTTTGTTGTTTTGAGCATCTCTAACTCTGGCACCTAAAGTTTCATTTCTATTATCAATAGAAGCCCTAACTCCTGACATTTTTAAAGATTTAACAACTTCGCTTGAGTAATCTTCAAATTTATCAGAAACTGGGATAACCATTACTTGAGTAGGGGACATCCAAACAGGAAAGGCTCCGGCAAATTGTTCAATCAAAAATCCAATAAATCTTTCGTGTGTTCCAAGAGGGGCTCTGTGAATCACAACTGGAGTTTTCTCACTTCCATCTTTATCAGTATATTTAAGTTCAAATTTCTTCGGCATGTATAAATCAAGTTGATTGGTTGAAGCAGTAAACATTCTTCCTGTTGCAGATTTGATTTGAAAATCCATTTTTGGTCCGTAGAACGCAGCGCCTTCATTGACAACAGTATAAGGAACACCGGATTTCTCCATTGCTTCTTTAGTCATTTTTTCAGCCAGTTGCCAGTCCTCTTCTGAACCATGATATTTATCCATATTTTTTGGATCTCTAAGTGCTAATTCCATATGATAGTCTTTAATTCCAAGAGCTTGATAATAGAATTCGTGAAGTTTGATAACTTGAATAAACTCACTAACTGCGTCTTCATATGAGCAATAGATGTGAGCATCATTCATTTCCATACCTCTAACTCTCATCAACCCAAATAAAGAACCTGAATCCTCATATCTGTGACACAATCCGTATTCTGCCACTCTGACTGGAAGTTCTTTGTAGCTTCGAAGTTTTGAGGAGAAAACTTTGTGGTGGAAAGGACAATTCATTGGTTTTAAATAATAATTTTCACCTTCAATTTCAATTGGTGCGTACATCGATTCTTTATATAAAGGAAGGTGACCAGAGGTATAAAATAAGTTTTCTTTGGTAATTACAGGAGTTGTAACTCGGTCATAACCCCAGGCGCTTTCAGTTTGTTTGGCCCAATTTTCAAGCTCTTCTTTAATTATATTTCCTTTAGGAAGCCAGATTGGAAGACCTTTACCAATTTCCTCGTCAAAATAGAATAACTCCAATTCTTTTCCAATTTTTCTATGATCTCTTTTTTTAGCTTCTTCAAGTAAATCTAAATAAGCTTCAAGTTCTTCTAAAGTAGGGAAGGCTGTTCCATAAATTCTAACCAGCATTTTATTTTTTTCATCACCTCTCCAATAGGCACCGGCGATTGATAAAAGTTTGAAAAATTTAATTTCTTCGGCTGGATTTTCAACGTGACCACCTCTACATAAATCTCTAAATTCTCCGGATTGATATATAGAAATTTCTTCGCCCTTGGCTGAGATTTCGTTTATTAATTCAACTTTATATTCGTTGTTTGAAAATTCACTAAGAGCTTCTTCTTTAGAAACATTATGTCTTTCAAAGCCTTCCCAGGTTTTGATAATTTTATGCATTTCGGCTTCAATTTGTGCTAAGTCTTCATCATTGATTTTTATGTTTCCAAAATCAAAATCATAGTAAAATTTATCCTCAATTGCAGGCCCAATTGTATTTTTAACCTCAGGGTAGAGCTTCAAAATAGCCGCTGCTAAAAGATGGGCGGTTGAGTGTCTAAGATTGTTTAAGTATTCAGTGTTCATATCTTGATTATAGCAATAATAATTTGTACTATACAGGTATGATTGAATCAGACTTCTTCGGCCTAATATTAACTTTTATATTTATTATATTTATTATCTTACCTATAATCCTAGTTGGATACTTGGTCAGCCTTGGGTCCCGAATAAAAAAACTTGAAGAAAAAAGATCTAACCCTGAATTAAAAAAAGAGGAGAAACGAGAAATTTTATTAGAAAGAATTCCTGAAGAAAAAGTTATAAAAACAATTCAGCCCGAACCTAAAACAGAACTTATTGAATTTGGCATTATAAATTGGTTAGTCGAGGATTGGATCATGAAACTAGGAGCCTTACTTCTGGTTGTTGGTTTTGGATTTTTAGTCTCCTATGCTTTCATTTACGATCTAATTTCTCCTTCAGGACGAATAGTTTTTGGACTTATACTAGGTTTGGCAATCACAACCTTCGGAGCAAATAGAATTAAAAACTATCAAATTCAGGGGGATATATTTTTAGTTTTAGGTGCCAGCGTTATATTAATTACCGTTATTGCAGGAAGAACATTTGTTGAATTCTTCTCACCAGTAACCGCAATCGCAACAGTATTTCTAACTTCATGTTTTATTTCTTATATTAGTGTTCTAGAGAAAAGGCCGTCTCTCTCATATCTTGGACTTATTTTTGCAGGTTTAGCTCCTATTCTTTCATTTTCTCCAGCTACAGATTCCTTAAATCTAGCAGTGTATCTATTAGTTGTAATTCTAGGAGCCATTTGGGTTACATACCTTACAAATATTAGATGGTTAAATTTAATCGCTTCGCTAATTTTTACTCTTTACACAGCAACTCTAATTTCCAATTATCAAGATTTCAACATAAACCTTGGAATTGTTTTTGCTTTAACTGCTGTTCTTCTTGTAAGCGGAATTATTAGTCTAAGTAAACAAAGAAATCTAATTGGTGATTTAATAACTATTGCTTGGTCAGGTCTCTACCTTTCAATCTGGATTCTATCAAAAGCAACTGAATCAAATGGCAGCGATATTAGATCTCTACTTTTATTTATAACTTCAGTAACTTACATTGGACTAGCTTTCTATTTTTATAAGAAATTTAATAGCAAACCAATTCTTTACACTCTATCAAGCGTAGGATTTTTAATGATTTATAACGCAATAGGGTTACTAATTAGTGACGACTTAAATGTAGTTATTTTAATAATCGAAATCGTAACATTATCCATCACAAACTATCTTGTAACTAAAGATGTAAGAGTAAGTAGATTTATCAACCTACTTCTTATTTTCCCAATTCTTTTTACCCTACCATCAATGTTTTCTATGACGTCACCCATGGATCAGTATTACAGCTACCCACAAGAAAGCTGGCTCTTATCTTCAGCTGAATTCTTAAACTTAGTAGCAATTGCTGCAGCGTTACTGGGACTAGGTTATTTTTATCACGACCATGCCAAGGAAAGTAAAAATGAAGCCTCTATTATTTTAAATACATCGGCTATTATTATTGGTTCTCTATATTTCTATAGAATTATTTGGCTATTTATCAACGAAATATTTGCAAACTCAGACTACAAATATGAGTACACTGTTGCTATTAGTTTGTTTATCTACACCTGCTTTGGAATCGGCACCTACTTCTACGGGCTAAGAAATAAAGCCGAAACTCCTCGAATCTATGGAATAGTTTTACTTATAATTATAATGTTACGAATTTTATTTATTGATATTTTCTTTATGGATATACTTGGAAGAGTAATAACTTTATTAGGAATTGGAACTTTACTTATCAGTACTGCTTTTTATAGCAAAAGATTCACAAGCGATGTTAGAATAAAATCGTGATAACTCCTGAGAAAACACTTGAAATAAATAATAGAAAATACCAGTATCTTGAGATCGGAGAAGGAGATAAAACAATTATCTTTATTCACGGACTAGCAAGTTCTAAAGAAATGTATCCAAAATTTTTCAATGAATTTCTTCCACTTTATAAATGTATCTTTCTAGATCTTCCTGGCCACAATAAATTGCCTTTTTATAACTTCGACTCTCTAGCTGATATTGCTAATTATGTAATCGACTTTGTAGAATATAGCAAAATTAAAAATTTCTCTCTGGTTGGGTTTTCTTTTGGTGGATTAGTCGCAGTAAAAGCTACTAAGCTGTTAAAAGAGAAGGGGATAGAGATTAAAGCTGTAGCCTGGGCATCACCTATGGAGAAATCATTTTTAACACTTAGGTCAAAAGCATTCCTAAAAGTTATGGACGCAATCGATGGGTCTTTCTATAGAAAGTTACCAAGATCCGTTTACTTTAGATTTCTAGTTGCACTTCTAGGCATTAAAGCCAGCAATAGCGAACTAGAATCTTTTCAAGATTTTCAAAACGATTTACTTGATAAACTTGCCAAATTTATCCCCAAGAAAGCCATTAATACTGAGCATCTAAAAATTCTTTATTTATTTGGTACCAAGGATCCGTTAATTTCAGGTAAGGCATTCAGCAAAACTAAAATTTACGGAAAATACCAACACAAATATCTAATCATCAAAGGCGGGCATTACTATAAAAAAGAGGGGAGGGCCGAGGCTATTGAGAAGATAATCAAATTCATCTAATATGAAAATATGAAAAACTTTAAATTTATATTAATTGCCTTATTTATAGTATTTTTAGGTATAGCTAATACCTTCAAATTAGTTTCAAGATTTAATAATAATATTTTGAATATTGCCCATGCTGAAAAGGATGGGGAGGATGAAGACGAGGATGAAGATGGGGACGAGGACGAAGATGAGGATGAAGACGAGGATGAAGATAGCGATGAAAGCTCATCTAATCTAAAAGATAAAGTCGAAGTTTCAACTCCAATGCTTCAAGGTTCTCCTAAAACTGTCACCCCTACTGCAATGCCAGTATCTATTCCTGCACTTTTAAACGCTCCAGAAGCGGTTAAAACAGATTCTACAGAGATCTCGACACAATCAGCTACATCTAAAATTAATTTGGAAGAAACTATCGAAAATAATTTAAAAAATAATTCAAAACTTGGGGAATCTTTACAAAGCGTAAATTTAAAACCTGTGTTGATTAACGGTCAAGAAGTTTTGGTAGGAAATGCTTTAAAATCTCAAAAATTATTTGGCTTATTTAAAATTGAAATTCCAACTGAGGTTGAGATAAACTCTTTAAGTGGAGAAATTATTAGTGTCAACCAAAATCTCTGGAATAGCTTTTTAGATTTTATTAGTTTCTAATTTTTTCTTTTATATAAGTAAACAGCAGGGTCAATAAACAGACTACCTCTAAATTCAACCTTATAAGTCTCAACTAAATCATAGGTTTCCTTCATTCCAGGATTTTTCTTAAGAGAGTCGTATGTAAAAATATATTTAGGACTCATTCTGTTCCTACCATAAGTATTAGTCCAAGCACCGGTAGACTTCATATC
>CAMDGN010000028.1 GCA_945897985.1 candidate division WWE3 bacterium
AAGGCTGACCAGCCATATAAAATAAACGGGGCTATTGGCTTTAATTTTTTTGATTTTGATTTGAAAATTTCAAATAATAAAATGCAGTAGGCAACTGCACCAATTACAAAAAATAATATTTTAAATTCGTCAGTATTCACAGAAGAAAGAGCTCCTGTAACCATCACAATTATGTTTAGAAAAATAACTGTAACCTGTTTAAAATGACTCAGTCCAATTCTTTTTGCAATTACAAAAATGAGTAACGAGCAGCTAACTGCATACCCTATCCATCTAGTCCAAAGTAATTCTGAAACTATAAAGGAACCTTCAAGCATTATTAAATAGGAAATTAATGTTATAAAACTAACGAAGAAAGCAGAATTAAATCTCTTTTTTGAGTTGTATAAAAAGTAAACTGAGGTTGCTAAAAATATTATGCTACCCAAAGAAAGTAATAAATTCATATACATTTATAGTATCAAATTTAAGTACGAACTAAAGTTTTTCAATTTCTTTTAAGTTTTTATCTGGAATATAAAGAATAGCTAATCCCACGATCATTCCAATAACCGCGGACCAGATATGGTTACCTCCAAATAAAAACAAATCAATTTGATCTAAAATATGCCAAACACCACGCCAAACTAGGACGATACCGAATATGATTAAGATATTTTTGGTTATATATCTTAGTGTAAGCTTCTTTTTCTTCATAAATTTATTGTAACAAAACTAAGTATTTAAAAATCAAAACTAGAAATTAATATGTTTAACTAATTTGTATGGAGAAGTAGGACCTCCCACTCTTTTTACAATTGAAATTCTATCCAAATACATTTTTTCAACTGGGCATTTAGAAGGTTTTAACTCATCAACTTTAGCAGGAAAGGCTAATGTGATATGAAGCTGACCTACCTTCAATTCTTTTTTATCATCGGTATGTTTGTTTCTTAGATCTTGAAGTTTAGTTTGAAGTTGAGTAATTTCTTCTGCCCTATCAATGTGAATTCCAGTCCAAAACTTTTCCGGCAAAACAAATGTCTCCATTTTTTCTGGATTTAAGTCAACCGGCTTTTCTTTTTTTAGAAGGTCTTTTAACTCTGCTTCAAATTTTTTATAGTCATGAACTTCAAAACCTCCGGATATTACAGACATATGAACTGGGTATTGTAGAGCCTGTGTTGAGAAAACTCTTTTACAGATACTTTTTCTGAGACTTGAGATTTTAACCCTATCATTAAAATGAGGGATGAATAATAAATTGTATTTAATCTCAGTCATGGGTTTATTGTAACAAAATTCGTAAAGCTTGGGCCCGATTTTATAATTATCTGGCGGAGGGAATGGGATTCGAACCCATGTGCCGATTTCTCGACGCGTCGCTTTCCAGGCGAGCCGGATAGGCCTCTCTCGCATCCCTCCATAGGAATACCCGCCTATTTTATCATTAAATCAGGCCGAAAAATTCTATTTTTTTCGGTAAATATAGATATTTTCTTGATTAATAATGGTGTTAAACGGGGTTTCAAACTTATAAACTAACTCAAACTTATCTGAGTTTAAGGTTTTATAGGACCCCTCCCAAGTTTCAACAAACTTTGGACTCAGGCTATAAATGTATGGATTAAGAAAGTAGGACCTGACTTTAGAGCTATAAACAACGTAATCATACAAATTAACATCGTTTGGAGAAATATTAAATGCATTTTCTGAAACGTATGGTACAAACTGCTGAGAATCGATACCTAAATTTGTTCTTTTAAGTGAATTGAATGGGTTCAGTCCCCTTTCGGTTAGTACATAAACATTTTTGAATTCATTAGAATGAGAGTTACGGAAGGTATAAAAAGCGTTTAGTAAATTTGCATTGTAGCTTAATTCTAGATTAGTGAGTAAGAATTTAAATAATACTTCTGTAAATACACCAATAATCATTAGTATTTTAAGATATTTTGATTTTAATGAGTCAAGAAATATTAAGGAATAAATAATTAAAATTGGAAAAATAGGCATCAACCATCTATCAACCAATCTCGAAGAAAAAGAAAAGAATAAAATATAAAATATACTAATAAAGATTGTAATGTCTATTTCTTTTCTATAAATCTTTTTAATTATATAAAAAAGTGAAAATATAGTGACAGGAATTGAAATTAGATTGAAAAGTGAAAATAAATATTTAAAATAAGAAGTGTTATAAGAATCAATTACAATACCGTTTTCTTTAACTCTCATCTCCAAAATTCTTTGGATAAACTCGTTTGAATATAAAAAAGTAAATGGGTTGGTTACAAGATAAACCAAAAATAAAATTCCGATTGATATAAGTATTTTTCTATAGTTTTTCTTTAAAAGAAATTCGATTAAAGGATAAACTGCCGCGATAGCAAATGTTACTTTAGTACCAATCCCAAAACCTAAAAACAACATCGAAAGATAAAAATATTTTATTTTGTTTTCAGCTTTATATTTTAAATAGAAAAGTAAGAAATAAACTGTAAAAAGTACAACTAAAACATCGTTATTCAAATACTTAGATAACCAATAGAAATAAAAATTTAACGAGAACAATAGGGTTGCGAGGTACGCTAATTTCTTATTTTTATCAGAAATCTGTAGCGCTAAAAAGTATACACCTATGCAGGCAAAAATAGAAAGAAGAGCGTAAATACTTCTAAGGTATAAGTAGATATAAAATCGATCTTGAGAAAGCTCTAATACTGAAGTTATTTTTAAAAACGGAACTAGAAGTAAGGTATTAAAATAAGCAGGTAATGAGCCATAAACGAAAGAAAATGGCTTAAAAAAGTAAAAGTCTCCTTCAAATATTTTCCTTATATTTACAGAATACTTTAAAGAGTACTCTACCATTTCAACTTCATCGGCCTGAAACACGAGAGGTAGACCAAAGTCTAAATAGATAAATCTTGTAAACAAAATTAAGGAGATTAGGATTAAAAAGAAATAGTTCTTCAAAAATCTAATTACAATCATCTTAATTACAATTATAACTTTTTATGTATAATAATCACTAACCTGACGCAAAGGAGGAGATATGTTCAGAGTTCTTGAATGTACCCAGAGATTGATCTACGTGGACACTGATGGTAACGAGGTTATCTTTCAACCAGTAACGGAGGCCTTAGTACTTATCACAGTCAACAACAGGTTCAGTTGGAGAACAACAATTGCTGTAGATCTTCATCTACAAAAAAAGTTTTCTTCACAACGAAGAGATGTCTATATCCACGAGTACAATAAATACTTGGCGGATAATCTTAGAAATCTCGCGGTCTCATACAGCAAGCAATGGAGAAATATTTACTGTAGGTTGAGTTTTGAGGTTAGTTATAAACTCTATAATTGCTCTCAAATCATGACAGTAAGTGATTTACCAGTTCCTGAAAATTAAGGAGGCGAATGTGATCCAGCTTGTAGACGAGAACCAGATCGTTTATTTCTCTAGTAACAATTACAGCAATGATATTGTTGAACTATTTGTTAACAGAGATGGAAGTATTCACGCTAAAATTACTTGTCCTAAAGACCGGACTACCACAGTTGATTTGGGAAAAATCCAACTCTCTGACACAATTCGCAAAGTCGGGAAAAAGATTTTTCGAAGCCATACTTCAAAATGGATGGCGGACAATATCGATATGAGTACGATGATGCTTAGGTTCGGTGCTGGAGATTCTTTTCAACTTTCTTTCAAAATGTTTGGAAGAACTTTTGAAAGGAAAGGAAAGTTTCGAATGAATGAAGTAAACTTAGAATCGGTTTTAAATCCCAAAAAAGCGGAGTGAGATTTTTGGCGGGATGATTTTTTATAGTTTTCTATAAGAACTCATTCCGCCTTTAACTTCTACTGTCTCAATTCTTTTTAATTTAAGTAATATCTGAGCGTAAGAACTTCTACCACCACTCTCGCAGATTAAATAACAATCTTTGTTTTTTTCAATTAAGGATGGATTTGAAAGTAAAGAATTTACTTCAATATTTTTAACTCTAGAATCATCAATGTGACCCTCATCCCACTCCTGAGAAGTTCTAACATCTATTAGAATAAAATCTTTTGATTTATCATCGATTAAATTCTTAAGATCTTTAGTTGTAATATTTTTCATAAATTTAAAAACAATAAAAATAATATTAGGCTTCCCCACCAACCCAAATCAGAAATAATAAAACTTAAAAATACCTTTCGTTGCAAAGACTCAGGAAGAAGAACTTTTGATGTCCCTTTCTTCTCTAAATTTAAGAGTATAGGGCTTACATAGAATGATAAAAATAACCCATTTAAAATCAAAATAAAATAAATTAGAAAAAAATATTGAGGAAGTTGAATAATGATTCCTCCTAAGCAAAGCAAAGCTGTACCAATCCAAATTAAAGGTTTAGTAACTTTATGAGCTCTTATTGTCGCTTCGGTCCAGTATGAAGATTTTCTTCCTAAAAATCCGAGAATATCAATCACAGTAACAGCTCCAAGTCCAACAATATACCCGGACATAATTAAAAAAACCCCAAGTAAATTATTCATCAAACTTATTATAATCGAGATATTAAAAAATTCACTTGGCGGAGGGGGTGAGATGGTCGCAAAGCTTGGATCTCACCAAGATAAAAAAAGATAGCGACCAGAAGTCATTATCTTTTTTCATGGCGGAGGGGGTGAGATTCGAACTCACGTA
>CAMDGN010000029.1 GCA_945897985.1 candidate division WWE3 bacterium
GCTAGATCTGAGGCGTATTTTCCAGAAATAAAATGTGGCATGACAACATAACTTGCACCTAATCTATAAAACGCAATTGTGTCTTCGATAGAATAAGAAATACAGATTCGAACACCTTTATAATTTTTAGCTTTAAGTCTTTTTAGAAAATATTCGGTTGTATCAAAATCAGGAATTGTAGAAACAATTAATTTTGATTTATGAAAACCAATTTCATCAAGAAAATCTGAATCTTCAACATCACCAAAGATGCAATTGATTCCCATTTTTTGCAAATTTCGAATAACCTCAGGATCAAAATCTACAACTAAAAATTTATCTCCATATTTGCTAAATACTTTCATGAAATCATAACCTAACCTGTTACATCCAAATAAAATTACGTCATAAACTTCGTCTTTTTTATCAACACCTTTCATTCTAGGTACCTCAAAAATCATTAAATATGGTTCAAGAAGTTTGTAGACGCGATCCCCAAAAGTAATCATATAAGAGGAGATCGCGATAGTAATTAACCCAACTAAAGTAAACACCGAAGCCATATCAGCAGATATCTGATTATTTTTAATAGCTAGCGCTAGAAGGATTAAAGAAAACTCTGAAATCTGGGCTAGGGAAACTCCGGTTAAAAATCCGGTTCGTTTGTTATACGAAAATAACTTAGCTAAAGACATGATAATCAAAGGTTTCACAATAATTACAAATGCAGAAAGAATAACAATTAATAAAAATTTGGAACTAAATACCCCAGTTTGAACCTGGGCACCCAATAGAATAAAAAACATTAAAACAAAAAAATCTCTAAGAGGTTTTAGCCTGTTTGAAACTTCTGCAGAAAAAGGAGCCGAAGCCATAAAGACACCCGCAATTAACGCCCCAATTTCAAATGAAAGACCTGCAAATTTAAATAAGGATGAAATACCAAAACCCCATCCTAGTGAAAATAGAAATAGGAACTCACTTGATCTTGTTAGGAAAGCATTAAATTTTGGCAGAATGTACTTAGAAACTAAGAATACATTTACAGTTAGGGTTATTCCTTTAACTAAAACTGCGATAGAGTTAGTATAGACGTCAACTCCCTCAGTAGTGTTTGCAAAAGAAGATGCAAAAACTAACACAAAGACTGCAACTAAATCTTGAATTAACAAATAGCCTAGGGCGATTCTTCCGTACAGATTTCCAAGATCCCCTTTATCAGAAAGAAGTTTTAAAACCACGATGGTTGAGGAGAATGTGAGTCCTATTGAAATATAAAGTGCTTCAATAGTTTCGAAACCTAGAAAAGTACAAAAAAAGAAGCCTAGAGCTGCCGTTAAAATTACTTGGAGAATTCCACCAATAATAGAAGGTTTACCGATATCTTTAAGTATCTTTGGGTTAAGATTTAAACCTACTATAAATAAAAGAATGGAGATACCAAGTTGTGAAAAAACCTCGATTTCATGGGGATTGGTTAAAAACTGTAATACGGAAGGGCCCAAGATAATGCCTGTAACTATGTATCCAACCAGTAAAGGCTGTCTTAAAAACCTAAAAATAGCGCCAATAAGTGTCGATAAAACAAGAATTAAACTAATTTGGACAACAATATTCATGGCAGGTTAATTTATTTTAACAAAAAATATTAAATAAATTCTATTCTTGTGAGTATAATAAATTAATGCCAAACATTTTTAGAACAGTAATAGTAAGAAGATTTTTAGCCCATGTACTTGAGATTGGCACAACTTTCTCAATTTCTTTAATACTCGTTAACTTGCTTTTTTGGTTCTTCAATGAAACCAAACTTCCAAATATTTTACTTTCAGAACAAGGGCTACTTTTAAACGTCCCGCAATCTCTTTCTTACGAGGCGGGTTTATATAATAATTTATTTGTAACAATACTCTCTTTCACTATCTTCTACTTCATCTACACCACCTTCAATTTCTTCTTTACCTTTTCATTTCTTTATCCAAAAAATAATTTTGAAGCTAGTTTTGCTCAAAAAATGTTTGGGTTTAAAAAATATGAATTTACAAATAAAAAAGATACTCACTTAGCTAAAGCATTTAGAATGGTTGTAAGAGAGTTACTAATAATGGTATCGGTTTACGGAGTTTTTGTTTCGATAAGTTTATTTGGAAAAAACGCAATTTACAACTTTTTTAATGAACTGGTTATGAAAGAATCCAGCTTTATTGGAATTTCCGTAATTGTACTGAATTTATTTTTAATGTTTGTTTTACCTTCACTAGCACTTTCTCTAGTCTATTTAAAGATTTCAAAAGGCAAACAATTATTCTGGGATTATTACTCAGGAATAACTTTAAAATAAACTAAGAATAAATAACATCCAACATCAAGTTAGCTGAATTTTTATCTGTATATTTTGTAACAACTGGCAAGGAAGCTAGGTCTAGTTCTCTGGATGAAATTAAATTAAGAATCGATTTGAACTCAAAGTAACTTACAGCCCCATCTCTATTTCTAATTTCTTTCTTGGATTTATAAGCAAAATGTGAAGCGGATTTAAATAAATCTGACTCAGATAACATTACTTTAATTTGCTCATCGTCAAACCCTCTATCTTTCAGCTTCCCTGCAATTTCAGCTACTACAGCAAATCTAGTAAAGTTCTCTCTGTAATATAAAGTTTCTTTTTTAACTAAATTTGTTCCATACATAAAGTAATCTTTAGCATTACCGTAGAAAGATTTTAGGAAGCTAATTATTTTAGAATCAGAATCAATTTGAAATAACTCACTATCAGCTCCGTTTGCTTTAATAGCTTGCGCGGTTTTGAAATATCTGGACGCGTTTTTTGGACCTCCGTTATATTCCATAACTCCATACTGATCTGCTTCGAGTTGTTTTAAACCTAGGTATCGTCCTTTTTTAAATAAATCACCAAGGTAGGCAACTCCAACTCTAATATTTGTTTCGGGATCCAAAATTTGTGTAGCATTATAAGTACCAAAAAATCCTTCGGCATAAACCCAAGAAGTAAGTTGCATCAAGCCTCTAGCCCCGGCTGGACTTATAGCGTCAGGTTTTCCTCTGGATTCCATGGATATTAAAGCTAAAACAGCATTTGGATTTACCTTGTTTTGAGGATGTTCAATATTGTATTCAAAACAAGCTCTAGCAACCATATCAGACCATTGAGCCACTTCAGGTGTAAAAATAGGAAGGATTTCTGAATATCTAGAAATCTTCTCAAATGTTTTAACTTTATCTTGATTTGGATCAATTAAATCGCCTAAATCTAAACCTAATTCCGTCATTACTTCGTTAACATTTTCATATTTAAATGGTTTTTCAAAGGTTGGGTTTTCTTCGATTGATAATTGTTTTACTTCTTTAGGTTCTGGGGTTGGGGTAAATTCTGGGGTAGCCTCTAAAGTTGTTGTGATAACTCCTTTAGGAGTAGCGTCCACAATCTCGGGTACTTGGATATCTCTTATATCTAAAGCTAACTCCGGAGTAGGTCTTGGTACTGGCGGCTTTGGCTCTGCAATTGCCTTATCCTTTGGTATACCGGTAATTCCAGCCATAGTTGCAACACCTATTAATTTTAAAAAGCTTCTTCTATTCATATTTTTATTCTGGTGCCACAAAAATTGCGGCTTAATTAAAAACTATAGGGCAGGAAGTTGTATTTTAAAGAAATTTTCATATATTACAACCCCTTAATTTTTATTGTCAAATAAAGCAAAAACGCCATTTTAACAATTTAAAAAAATGATTATTATAGTAAAATACCTGTAGACATCTATGGATAAATTTAACTTTAAAGAAATTGAGAACAAATATAAGAACTCGTGGCACGAACAAAAAGTCTACGAAGCTGTAGATTTCTCAGAAAAGCCAAAAAAATACATCCTTTCCGAATTTCCATACCCATCTGGAGCTGCGCTTCATATGGGGCATATGATGAGATTTTCATCGGCAGACATCTATTCTAGATTTTTAAGAATGAAAGGTTTCAACGTACTATTCCCAATGGGTTGGGATGCCTTCGGACTTCCCGCTGAAAACTATGCTGTTAAAACAGGCATTCATCCAAAAGTAACCACTAAGAAATCAATCGATACTATGAAAAGCTCTCTTATTGATATGGGATTCTCTTTTGATTGGGACAGAGAAATTTCAACCATCGATCCTGAATACTATAAATGGACTCAATGGTTATTTTTAAAATTTTACGAAAACAATCTAGCTGAATATAAAGAAATGCCCATTTGGTGGTGTGACGAATTAAAAACTGTTCTAGCCGAAGAAGAGGTGTTGGAGGATTCTAATGG
>CAMDGN010000030.1 GCA_945897985.1 candidate division WWE3 bacterium
ATCGATCCTGAATACTATAAATGGACTCAATGGTTATTTTTAAAATTTTACGAAAACAATCTAGCTGAATATAAAGAAATGCCCATTTGGTGGTGTGACGAATTAAAAACTGTTCTAGCCGAAGAAGAGGTGTTGGAGGATTCTAATGGAAATAAAATTTCCGAAAGAGGCGGGCACCCTGTCGTTCGAAAAAACCTTAAACAATGGATTTTAAAAATTCCAGAATATGCTCAAAAATTAATTGATGGGTTAAATGAAACTGATTTTCCAGAAGCAATTAAAAATGCTCAGATTAACTGGATTGGAAGATCAGAAGGAGCTGAAGTTTTATTTGATGTTAAAAATTCAACTGAAAAAATTAAAGTTTTCACAACCAGAATTGACACAATTTATGGAGCCACATTTTTAGTTGTTTCCCCAGAAAACCCAATTTTAGAAACAATAGTTCCGATTGATAATAAATCTGATTTAGAAAAATATAAAGATTCCATTAAATCAAAATCAGAACTTGAAAGAACTGAATTACAAAAAGAAAAAACTGGAATCTTCTCAGGAGCTTATGCAATTAACCCAATCTCCAAAAAAGAAGTTCCAATTTATATTGGTGATTTTGTTTTGATGAGTTATGGAACTGGTGCAATTATGGGTGTTCCAGCTCATGATGAGAGAGATTTTGAATTTGCTAATAAATTTAAATTAGAAGTAATTCCCGTTGTAAAAAACGAAATTGAATCACTTCCAAATTCTGAATATGGAACTTTAATAAACTCAGAAAATTACGATGGAAAATCCTCCGAAGAAGCTAGAGAAGAATTAATCAAATTTGTTACCGAAAATAAAATTGGAAATAGAAAAGTAAACTTCAAACTAAGAGACTGGGTTTTCTCAAGACAAAGATACTGGGGAGAACCAATCCCCCTTATTCATTTAGAAGATGGAACAATTATTGAAGAAGAAAATCTTCCAGTGGTTCTTCCAGATGTACCTGATTACACACCGACATCCGATGCGTCGTCACCTCTTGCTAAAAATGCTGAGTGGGTAAATGTAGAAGTTGATGGAAAAAAAGGTAAAAGAGAAACCAACACCATGCCAAACTGGGCTGGATCTTCTTGGTATTTTTTAAGATATACCGATTCTAAAAATAACAATGAATTTGCTTCTGCTGATAAATTAAAATACTGGCTACCTGTTGATAATTATTTTGGAGGAGCAGAACACACTACAATGCACCTTCTTTACTCAAGATTTTGGCATAAATTTTTCTACGATATAAATCTAGTCCCAACCTCAGAACCATATCAATGGAGAATGAACGGAGGACTTGTGCTTGGGTCTGATGGAAAGAAAATGTCAAAGTCATTAGGCAATACTGTTGATCCATTACCAGTTGCCGATAAATATGGCGCCGATGCAATTAGAATGGGCATTATGTTTATGGGCCCAATTGAAGACTCTTTCCCATGGAATGAAAACGGGGTTAGAGCCTGTCATAAAGTTTTAAATACTATTTGGAACTTATCCGAAAAAATTGCTGATGAGAAAATAACTTCTCAAGAAATTCACATTAATAATTTGATTAAAAATATTTCAGTAATGTATCAAAATCTAAGACTTAACACCGCTGTTTCTGAAGTTATGATTTTTGTAAACAATATTAAAAACGATGAAAAAATCTCTAAAGAAGTATTTATAAAATTCTTAAAATGTCTAGCACCACTTGCGCCTTATATCTCCGAGGAGCTATATCAAATTATAAACAAAACAGTATTTTCAAAAAATACTTCAATCCACATTAGTGAATTCCCTACTGTTGATGACAGTGTGTTTGCTTCTCAAAAAATTATAATGCCAGTTCAAATCAACGGAAAATTAATTTGTACAATCGAAACTTCAAAAGACACAACCCAAGAACAAGCTATCGAGATCGCAAAGCAAAATGTAAGATTTGCTAAAACAGTTGAAGAAAAATCATTGGCAAAAGTTATTTTTGTACCGTGTAAAATTCTTTCAATAATCCTAAATTAATAAGCTTTAATTTATTTATTAATACCCTAAAATCAATATATGGGTATTGAAAATCAGTCTACAACAAAAATGGGTATAGAAAGAAAAGACTATACTGGAGTAATTCAAAGATACAGAGAAAAGAAAAACATCAGTTATAAACTAAAAGATGGTAGAGAAATATTTGCAAAATTTGCAAATTATCAGGACGGATCAGGGGTCAGGAATAATCTCGAAGGTATAAAGAAAGAAGCAGAGATCTTAAGTCGTCTTGAAAATACAGGTGTTACTCCAAAAGTAATTCAAATAAAGAATTACCCAAATGAAAAAATGGCTAGATTGGTTACAGAAAAGATATCCGGTAATTCTTTAGATAGGTTAGAAGTTAAGTTAGAAGAGCGAAACTCAGTGTTTGCAAACGTAATAACTTCTTCAGCTGAGTCTCTTCAAAAAATACACGATGAAGGTATCTATATGGTAGATATAAATAAAGGAACTTTTTTAGTAAACAATGAAGGTCAAGAATGTAAAGTTGTTGATTTTGAGCTGGGTGTTGATTCTAGTAATACAAATGAAGAGGAAATTAAAAAAGCTGTTAAATTTAGACAGGTAGGTTATCCAGATATTTTAGGTTATGAAACCCTGAATACTTTGGAAAGCGTTAAACAAAAAGAAATGTATACTTGGGCGCAAACCATGTTGGATTTTATATCAGATAAAACCGGGGTTTTGGATATTGCCCAGACAGATTTTGAAGAAAAAGAACTTCCAGAAGAAATTAGAAGCGAATACCAAAATTATATTGAATCTATTAGAGATAGAATAACCAATTATGTTACAAAGGTAGCAGAAAAAGAAGTGCAAAATCCTAATAATCAGGAACAAGCAAGAAGGTGGTATGACAATAGAAGAGACTCTTCCATAACTTTTGAGGAATATCTTGATGAACTTAAAACTAAAGAAATTAAGAACAAAACTAAAAGATTCCTAAACAATGCTTCTTTGAATATAACTTTAAAATATAGATTAGAAAAATTAGGAATTAATCTTCCAGAAACTAAATTAAGGTTTTTAGAAAAGTGTCTAGACATGGACCCAAGCAAGAGGCCTGATTCTTTTAAAGAATTAATTGTTGAGAATAAAATATAATTGTGTGTAATATACATTATGCCTTGGGGAATGAATCCAGAATTAGCAAAAAAAACACAAGAAGAGGTCAGGAAGCAAGATCCTGTTAGATTTCCTGAGAAAAAAGAGGATTCAAACTATGAAAATTCTGCTGTAAGGTTTCCTGAAAAGGGGAAGGCTTCAGAAGCATCTTTAGAAAAAACTCAAAGTGAAAATACTCAGGATGCTCAAAATAAACCAAAAGTTCCCGAAACTGTAAACACAATTGCGCCAGAGAAGGAAGAAAACTTAACTTCAGAACTAGTTGAAAGTCAGGATAGGCTAAGTGCTATCGGGAGAATGAAAGGACATGTTTTAGATTACGTATCAGGAAAAGAATCTCAAATAAAGAACGATGAGACCCTAAAAAATATATTAGATGTTTGGGGTAAAAATGAAGAAAAAGCTTTAGCAAAACTTGAAATAGCTAGAAATAGATCTGAAGATCCAAACCTAGATTCAGAAGCAAAAAAAGTAAATCAAGAGATAGTTCAAAACTTAGAAACTTTAATCTCTGAGATCCAAGAAGTCAAAAATCTATCAGAACAAAAAATTAATTCAGAGACCAATGAAAATATAATTGACGATTCAGCTAGGGATAGGGAGCAGTTAGTTGAAAGGGAAAAAGAAGAATTAAGAAGGGAAAGTGAGGACGTTGCAGGAGTTGTTGAGTCCTTTAAGAATCAGGAGAGAGCTATGATGGGAAATCTTGACTCTTTACTTGAAAATGTATCCCAAATAAATAGGCTTGTGACTGAATTAAATCAAGCAAATATGCAGGATTGGGGTGAAATCGCGTCATCTGTAGATATGAGACTAAATGAGATAGACGGGGATAGGCTTATAGAGCAATTAGAAAGTAATGTGGCATCAATTAAAGGGGTGCTTGAAGTAAGAGAAAAGGTTGGGGCGGCAATTGATCAATTAAAAAGATCAGAAGCTTCCGAAGACAACGAAGAGATAAAAATAGAAATTCAAAATTTAACCGAAGAATATAACCAATTTTCGACGCAATTATCTAGAGCCACAGAGTCTCTAAGTGAAACCGCA
>CAMDGN010000031.1 GCA_945897985.1 candidate division WWE3 bacterium
TTCTCCTGAGGGTACAAGGTTTAACCAGATACTTGGTAATGAGCGTGGTAAAAAGGTTCTAGGTTACTGTCTAGCTGGTAGGCACAATTTACTACTTGAAGGTTTTCCTGGTACCGGGAAGTCTCTTCTTGCTAAAGCTTCTACGGACTTGCTACCTCAATTAGGTATTGCCGAGGCACTTAGTATGCTTAAAGTGTATTCCTACTTAGGGTTGAGTCGGAAGGAGTCTGAGCTTTTTTGTCCTCCATTTAGATCCCCACACAACTCAAGCTCGTATTCTGCTATTTTTGGAACAACTGGAAACAAAGTTTATCCTGGAGAATTGGCCTTATCCCATAACGGAGTTTTATTTTTAGATGAATTCCCTGAATTTAATAGACTAGTAATTGAGGGGTTACGCTCACCATTGGAGGATAAATACGTATCAGTTTCAAGGGGAAAGGGTAAGATAACATTTCCATGCGATTTCATTCTAATTGCAACACAGAATCCTTGTAAATGTGGTTACTTCAATCATCCAAAGGTAGAATGTAGGTGCTCACCCCAAGAGATATCCAGGTATCGTAACAGAATTTCTGGCCCAATTTTGGATAGAATAGATGTTCAGCTTTCTTTTAATAGTGACATCAGTAATGTATTAGGTAAAGAACATAAACATTGTTCATACGTTGAATACGAAAAACTTAGAACTAGGGTTTTGGATGTAAGGAATTACTTAAGTAACCTAAATAGTGCTCATAAATCGCTGTCTAATCCTCAATCTGATCTGAGTAATTCGTATATACAAGATAGGTTGCGTAACGAAGTAACTGTTTTAGTATCTAACGCACAAGAAAAGTATTCAATATCAAATAGAAAAATTTTTAAAGTATTAAATTTGAGTTTTACAATTTCACTTTTTAAAAATAAGGAAGATATTTCAGCGGAGGATTTTTTTGAGGCTTTGAACTTAGCAAACTTAGCAAGGTGATCGTAATTTTATTTTTATAGGGTTGGGGATAATAAGTACTACCTTTAATACCAATTAACTTTCCTTTAATATAGGTATATGAAACTTTTTCAAAAAGTATTATTTTTATTTTTATTTTTTTTTATCCTTACCTCTGTCGATGTAGTAACGGCTCAAACTAATGCTATTTCCATTACAGTAGAGGTATCAGATGTGCCTCAAGGATCTGAACCTAACGGCTTGATAGTAACAATAGATAAAGGTACTTATAAACTATCTTCAAAAAAAGCCGACCCTAACTTAATAGGCGTGATAACAAATAATCCCTCTATAACATTGCGAAAATCTACTAATCCAAATGTATATGACATTAATAATACAGGTGTGACTTTAGTTAGAGCCTCTAATTCCTCAGGGAAAATTACCAAAGGTGATTATGTGACATCCAGTGACAAATTAGGAATTGCTGTGCGTTCTGTTGATTCTGAATATGTGCTAGGTACAGCCTTAGAGGATTTCGATAGTGCGGATGGTTTAATGAGGATTACAGTAGAACCTCATTATGTTTTATTCAATGTATCAACAGGCACAAATCTTTTAAATGTAGTAAGAAGTAGTTCTCAATCTGCGTTTCTTGCTCCTGTAGACTCGCTGAGATACCTTCTTGCTGCAATTGTTGCTATTGCCTCCTTTCTCTTTGGTTTTTCTATATTTGGAAAGATTACAGGAAGTGGAATTCAGGCATTAGCTAGAAATCCTCTAGCTAGGAGTAGTATTCAAATAAATATAATTATCGAGTTTATTCTTAACATTGGGATTATTGTTTTTGGAATTGTTGTTTCATACTTTATTCTAACTCTGTAAATTTTATATTCTATTGAAATATAGTAGGTGAGTAATTGACTCGTTTTTTAAATTAAAGTGTCTTAAAACGTATTTTAAAGGGCCTACATTGTAGCGCTTGCCAAGTAACTTTTTATATATTTAAATATCTACTATTGATGTAAGTTATTGTAGGTAAAATTAAGATAAAGTGTTTTGACTAAAAGAACCGTAGAGAATTGGCACTATCAAACATAATTATCAGTACATTGATAGTTATGCTACTGCCTTATAGAATCATGTAATTTGGCGGAGGGGGAGGGATTCGAACCCACGCGAGATTCCTCTCACTAGTTTTCAAGACTAGCGCCATAAACCACTCGGCCACCCCTCCAAAATACCCTGTAATTATACAATTAAAATTAATTTATGTGAAATATTAGTAACCGTACATATCTTCGTGCGTTTGTCGGTAGCTTACAATCTCATCAGGCTTAAACCAGATTTTAATTTCTTCTTCAGCTTCGTCTACAGCTCCTGAAGCGTGAATTAAGTTATATGTAGTTCTTTTTCTTTTAGTACCTGTGAAAGAGTTTTCTAAACCAAAGTCACCTCTAATTGTTCCAGGTGTTGCTGACTCAGGGAAAGTAGCGCCAATTAGGTTCCTAATTTTTTTAACTGCGTTAGGTCCTGAGAAGATAAGGGCCAACACTGCTCCTGAATTTAAAAATTCAGCATTTCTTTCAACAACTGAATTACCAATTTCAGAAGGGGAGTCAGTTCCAAAAACTTCTTCGATGTTTAATCCAAATTCATTACATTCTAGGATAGCTCTTTCTCCAACTTTAATTTTCCACTCAATATCTTTTTTATAATGTTCTCTACCAATTTCAAGTTCTGGGTGAACTAATTTAGCAGCAATCATCTTTAATCCGGATCTTTCAATTCTTGAAATAATTTCTCCTGAAAGTCCTCTAGCTACTGCGTCTGGTTTTAATAAAATTAAAGATCTTTGAATCATCCTTAATTTATATCAAATTTTGGTTAATTATCAATAATTTGTTCTGAAATTGTGTATTCAAATCCGTTCTCATATTTAAATACTTTAATTACTGAGAATCTTTGGGATTGTAAAGATTTTTGAGGAATCTCTTTTGATCCTAGATATATTGATTTGGATAGAGCTCCTACAACGTGGTAAGTGATAAGGCGGTTAGTTGGGTCTGTATAGGTTGCGGATCTGTGGTGGTCTCCTCCAATAATAAGCTTGTTCTTGGTCGATAATCTTATAGTATCTAGTATCTCTTTAGATTGTATAGAGTATATTTTTAGCAGGCTTTGATTACTAGGTGATAAATTGCCGATATTATCCTGGGATCCCATAAATTTATAACTGAAGAAGTTATCCTTATCGACAAAGATAGGTTGTGAGGCAAGTATTATATCGGCATTAAAGATTGATTTTTTGATTTCGGACAATTCGGTATTTTTAAAAGGTAGTACATTATATGGATTATTCAGAAATGAAATGTTCAGTTCTTTGAATTTGAACGGGACAGGGAGTGAGAATACTCTATTATAGTTCTCCATAGAAGAGGTTTCAGCTATATCATGGTCACCAGCCATTGTGTAATAGGGTGTATTTAAATCATCCAGAAGTTTCTTTGCCTGTTGAAGCTCCTTTATAGTTCCGAAATTAGTGTGATCCCCTAAATGAACAATAAAAGAAGGCCTTGAATCTATTAGATAGGCTTTTAAGGTTTGATAAGCTTCAAGATTTAGGTGAGTGTCTGATATCACAATAAAAGAGAAAAGTAATTCCTTACTTTCAACATCCTGAGTAAATAGTTTGTTTGAAGTAGCTGTTTCCGAGTTAAAATTTCTTTTGTTATAAAATGCGTAAAAAATAACACAACTAGTGATTACTATACTTATTAAAACTAGAGTTAGGGATAATTTTTTATTCATTTAATAATTATAGAACGAGGGAAAGATAATCTAAATAAGCAAAAATTGTATCTAAAATTATTCGGGCCATTGCTATTACCATATTGCCTCCAGGTAGATAGGACAATCCCACACCTGAAAAATAAAGAAAATAGCACAGAGCAGTTACAACTTCGAACAGGGGAAGGATGATTAGGTTGGATATCATAACAATATAGAGATTGGTGGTATCAAAAATAAATAATAGAGGGGCTGTGATAAGTGTCATATAGATATTGAACAGTAAGAAATTTAGGACAGGTTTAGGCCTTATATATGTATGAATAAAGTCATTGTAAACAAGTATAGCGGTCGCAAAGTAGATTGAAAGTGATAGAGACACTGAGTAATCAGTTACGTAGAGTGCTAAAAAAGCCACAAAAGTGATTAACAAGTATTTAACTCCATTTGAAATTTTATACCCTAGTAAGTTATGAAAGTCATTTAT
>CAMDGN010000032.1 GCA_945897985.1 candidate division WWE3 bacterium
CTCCTTCCGACTCAACCCTAAGTAGGAATACACTTTAAGCATACTAAGTGCCTCGGCAATACCTAATTGGGGTAGCAAGTCCGTAGAAGCTTTAGCAAGAAGTGACTTCCCGGTACCAGGAAAGCCTTCAAATAATAAATTGTGCCTACCAGCTAGACAGTAACCTAAAACCTTTTTACCACGCTCATTACCAAGTATCTGGTTAAACCTTGTACCCTCAGGAGGGTAGCTTTCTGACACTAAGTTTGAGGGCTTGATTGGGCGAATTTCGTGAATGTTTAAAAGATCCTTAAGGTTAAATACAGGAAATATCTCAACTTCCTTTATGAATTGAAGTTCACTTGATTGCTCTCCAGGAACAAAAATTCTTTTAAAACCCAACTCTTGTGCTATAAGTACAAGAAAAACAAGGCTGGATACACCACGGATGGAGCCGTCAAAAGAAAGCTCCCCAATAAACACATCCGAAGGTGCTACAGATATAGAATGTGTATACTGCAGAATTGTTGCAGCAATAGAAAGATCAAAGTAAGTTCCCTCTTTATTAATTTCAGCTGGAGATAGATTTACACAAATATTTTTTAATGGAAACTGAATAGCAGAAGAACTAAAAGCTGTAATAATTCTTTTTTTAGACTCTTCGATAGATTTAGAAATTAACCCAGATATCTCGAAAACAGGGATTCCTTTATCTGAAATACTTGTTTCAATCAAAATACTTTTACTTATCTCTAATGAATTGCAAATAGTTCTAGAATTAAAAATCATATGTAGTATTTAACCCCATCGAAAGAAATTGCGCCCTCTAAAATCAGTTTTAAGAGATTTTTTTGAACCAAGACAACACTTACTTCAAGTTTATTTGAAAGTTCTTGAAGGGAAAAAGGTTGGTACCTCAGTGTCTCAATAATTTGTGAATCAATATTAGATTTTTCAAGACCTATTGAATCAAGCACTGTTTCGGGATTTAAGTAAATAATACTTCCTTTACTAATTAAATAATTTGTTCCTTGGAACTGAGGGTTATGAAGAGATACGGGGATTGCAATCACTTTTTTTGATTTCTTTAAAGCTGAAAAAGCTGTAGAAAGACTTCCAGATTTGATTGAAGCTTGGGCTACTAAAGTGACCTCGGAAAGTTCGGCAATAATTTTATTTCTTTCAAGAAAAGTGTACTTTCTTGGAGAAAAAATTGACGGGTAATCGCTTATGTATAAAAAACTAGACTGAGGTTTAAACCTCAACTGCCTATTAAGAGAGGATTTTTTATAACTTTCAATTCCTTGCGGGAGAACAAAGATTGTTTTCATATCCTGCATTAATGCTAAATTATGAGCATAAATATCAACTCCATACATTCCGCCTGAAACTATGCAAAGATCAAAACCTTTTAACTCTTCAAATAAATTTTCTAAAACCATCTTGCTCTGATCAAGTATGGACCTAGATCCAACTATGGATAACTTCTTTTGATTTATATTAAGAAACTCATAATCTCCTTCATAAAATTTTGGCTTGTAGGAATACATGAGTGAATAATATTTCAAATTTTTAAAAATTTGAAACCTCTTCCCTATTAAAAGTAGAAAAATTTGAAATGGTATAATTTCACAAATGGATTTAGTATCGATTGAAGAACTAATAAAAATACTAAAAGATAATAATATCAATTTTGGAAAAGGCGATCCCTATAACAGACTTAGGTATTATACTAAAATCGGCCTAATTCCCCACATGACTCGAAAAAAAAATTCAAATAACACTAATTCAGGACATTACCCTAAAGATGTAATAAGTAAAATCATTGAAATAGAAAAAATGAAGGACATAGGACTTTCAAACGAGGAAATAATTGATAAATTCAAAGCCGCTACAAGTGCAAACAGGATCGATTATATCCAATTTATCAAAGACAAGATTACAGTTAACCATCTTTTTATCTCCCTTTTAGTATTAGGCTGCATTTTTGAAATCTATAGAGCTAATCTTAAAGCACCAAATGAACCAAATATTAAAAATGAAACAGGCATGGAAAAACATTTAATAGTAGAAACCGGTATTAATTTTCTATCCCCGGGACAAAAGAAAGTTTTTGTGCCAGCTAAACAAGTCAAACAAGATTCAAATATAAATTTATCCTTCAGAGGAAATATATTTCCAGCTACCCAGTCTTTTATAAGCGATATCAAGGAGGGGTTAGGTTTTATTGTTGAAACAAACATGGAAGTGAATAACGAAGTAAAATTTACCTGGAACATAGTTAACTAATCTCATAAAGAGAAAAAATATTCTCTGAGAGAATTTCTCATCACGAGAAAAATATCTAAAACATTCTATTGACAACAAAATTCAATTTATTCAATATAGAGAGTATGAAAGACAATAAACTTAATTCCATATATTCTAATAAAGTACTTATTTTTGTTGAGTTTTTTCTCAACTATTTCCCAGTAGCATTAACATTTTTAATGCCGGTGTTCTTCCTAACAACTTTTACTGAATTCTATGAATACAGCAAATTTGTTCTATTTTTAGTAGGAACGCTTCTTCTTACTCTATTCTGGGTTCTTAAACTACTTTTAAGCTCTAAAGTATATATAACCAAAAGTAATCTAGACACACCGATTTGGATGTACCTGATTGTCTTTACACTATCAACTTTCCTATCAATTAATCAGATTGACTCCATTTTTGGAACTCAAACTAAATGGGTCCCATCTTTGATTGCTTTAGTGACTTTTGTGCTTTACTTCTATGTAATCTCCACAAATCTAAGATCACTTCAAGCAATTAAATATTCGATCTACGGACTGATGGCTGGAGGAACTGTTTCTTCAATCGTGATGATAATGTCTTATTTTGGAATTAAATTAGGAAGCCAAGAATTTTTGCAAATCCCGACCTTCAACTTAGCCGGATCTTTAGAAATAGCTTCTTTAGTTGCTTCTATCTCACTGCTATTTGGAATTAGTGTATTCTATAACACTAAAGATTCTATAATTAAGAGTCTAGGGTTTCTAAGTATTGTGATTAACTTGGTTGCTCTAACTCTTGTGTGGCATTACCCAGCCCTAATATTAACTATTATCGGTTTTGCATATGTGAACCTAACTTTTGTTAGAAGTTTTAAGTCTATTCAAGTCGAATTTGGAACAATCTTAATTGTTGCTGCAGTCTGGATTGCCTTAATTTCTACACCTCTTACTGCAAAATATCTTAAAAAAAGTACTTTTGCGCTTGAACCTCAACTAGATGTTCAGACCTCTTGGCAAATGTCCGCGACAGTTCTAAAAGATAGACCGTTCTGGGGTATGGGCCCAAACTCATTTGGTAAGGTGTACAACCAAAACAAATCAATCTCCATGAATACAAACTCCCCGTTCTGGAATTATAATTTTCAAAGACCTGTAAGTCAGGTTTTTGATGACCTTGCAGCACTTGGAATTCTTGGAGCTTTAGTTTCACTTTACTTCATGTACAGATTAGTGGAGCTAATCAAAAATGTTTACGAAAAGAAAGAAGAATTCTCACCTGTTCACCAAGCATTGTTAATTCCTGTAATAGGAATTCCTTTCTACAACTTAATTGCTAACGGATCAACTCAATCCAACTTCATTTTCTATACATACTTAGCAATTTTTGTAAGTTTAGTTGCAGGATTTGGAAAAAATAAAAAAACAGAAGACATCTATATTTCAATTAAGTCTTTCTCAACAATTGAAGTTTCAGATCAACCTGAGCGAAAAGAGAAATTCCAATTTTTCGCAGTAATCCCTTTGATCGGAGCAGCAGCTGCAATAGGTTATTACTCAACATTCAATCTGCAGTCAGAGTACTTCTTTAGAAAAGCAATTGACTCCGCAATAGGAAACGACGTATTTGGTGTTTATAATAACCAAATTAACGCTAGAAACGCTTTCCCAAGAAGAGATTCCTACCACACAGCAATTGCTCAAACAAACCTTAACCTTGCAATAACGCTTGCAAACAAAGGAAACCTTTCTCAACAAGAAAAAGAAGCAATTCAAACACTAATTAGCGAATCAATTAGATCTACAAGACTTGCAACTGAAAACCTTGATCCACTAAACTTAAACAACTGGAT
>CAMDGN010000033.1 GCA_945897985.1 candidate division WWE3 bacterium
CTTTGGAACGATCTTGGAGCTTCTATCGATGAAATAAGAATTTATAACTACCAAAGAACTCCAAATCAAATTGCGCAGGAGTACTCGAGAAATAAACCATATGTCTATTTAAAATTTGATGAATGTAGTAGCAATATTGCTTTCAACTCGTCATTGAATATCTATACGCCACTTCAAGGAATTCAAAAAGAAACTAGATATGACAACACTGTTTATAACAATACTGGTTTTAAATTAACTAGACCTTCAGGACTCTTAAATTTCGGAAACTGTTTGAATCAATCAACAACATCAAACTGGTATTTAGGAAGAAATGGAAAAATGAATACAGCTTTCTATTTTGATAATTCAGCGTATATGGAGGGGAATGACTACCACTCCTTTGCAATAAATAGCGGATTAAATTCTACAATCACTTTCTGGATTAATACTGGAACCAACCCAACTCAAACAGCAACCATCTTTGGACCACTTTTAGATTCTTATAAAGGACACAAAGTTGAATACACCAATGGAAATATTAAAGTCAGACTTAACTCAAATGGAGTTTCGATGACAGATAAATTAACCTCGGTCAGTACAATTCAAGCCAATTCTTGGACTCACGTTGCTATAACCACCGATGGAACTAACTATAAACTTTACTTTAACGGAATTCTGGATAGTTCAGCGACAGGCTATGCAACTGTTTCAAATACATGTACAGGAAACTCCCCTGTTTCTTGTTCTGCAAATCCATCGATAATTGGAAAAGGTTTTACAGGCTGGCTCGACGAATTTAGAATTTACAATTACCCATTAACTCGTCAGCAGATAATGACGGATATGGAACAAAACGCTGCCGTAAAAGTTAGGTAATTTGCAAAGTGAAAAATAGAGAGTAAAATATAAACACCAGTTGAGTTTTTACTCTCTCGACTGAGTATTCTTTATATAGGAGGGTGTCGTCAATGAGTGACACACAGCTTGTGAAAGAGGTTAGTAAGAAGCTGCCGTCTGCAGCTCACCAGGGTCACGGAGGCCTTAAAAAGCCCCAAATGATCGAGGCTCTTTTCCAGGGCATTTTGGAAGTTTTGACCTCCAAGAAGCATGGGCCAAAAAAGTCCGAGGCACGCGCCAAAGCACGCGACCTGGCAAATTCTTGGGTCTCCAAACACTGTGCTCAATCAAACGGGCATTATTTTTGGAAGTCCAATACTAAAGAGTAAATATCAAGGAGAAGAGAGGGGCTCGATGAAATTTCATCGAGCCCTTTTCATAAGTTAAAGTTGCTAAAAGATATTTTCTGCCAAAAAGAAAATGGACTTTTATTTAAATAACACTGAAAATAATTTAAAACTTTTAAAAATTTTCCTGCGTGAAAATAATCTCGAAACCTCTTTCAATTCAAATCCAGATAGATTTATTTCTCGTTCCATCACTCAAACTAAACTTTCAAAATATATCTCTTGCCCAAGTTGTTATTTCAAAAAAAATAAATCAGATACAGAATCAGATAGTAATATAATGCTTTCTAACTCCATTCACTTAATTGCCGATTACTTAATTAGAAATCAATTACGATTTCCTAGATCTAGAGATGTTTTAGATTTTATAAATTTTTCAGACGCCAATTTACTTGAACAATTAAAAACAGATCCTGAAAATAAAAATTACAATATTTTAAAATATCTTTCCGAAGTAAGTCAGGAGGAGCAAATTAAAATTCTTAAAGGATCTTTGTATGTCTATGGAACAGCTAAAAGAATGGGATTTGAGGAGGTTAGGAAAAAAGATGAAATTTCACTTAATATTAAAAATAATAAAAATAAAGTTGATCTAACTCTTTACACCAAACCAGATTACACTGGAAGACATCCGACTACTAATCAAAAAACTCTCAGAAAATTTGATAACTTTCTAATAGATTACAAATTAAATTTCGATGAAAATAGTAAATCAAACTCAATTCAAATGGCTTTTTATTATCTAACTCATTTACTTTCAAATCGAAATACTCACCACTATTACATTTTAAATTTAAGTAATGGAACTTTATACGAATTAAACCAAATAAATTTAATAAAGCTAAGTGAGATGTTAAATATATTTTTAATTTTAAAAAGTCTTAACTACAGAGGTAAAAATCCAGGTCATAAACATGAAGAACAGGAAACTTTACAGCAAAATTTTCTAGATGATTTTAGTAACATTGATTTCGGAAATTCTTATGGCTCAAGGACCTATAACGAACTAACTGAGGTTGTAAAAGAATTAGAAAACAGCGTCAGTTTTACTAATCTAGGGCAAATAGTCAAAGATGATGAAATAAATACAATATTTACTAAATACCCCATAAAATTTGACTAGATTTTAAAGTCTTGCTACAATTTGAGTCCGGAATATAAGGAGATTGAGATGATTGTGTTAAATTTGAAAGATCCGAACCAGATTCGGATCAATTCTCGGTGCATGGTGCAAGTGAAAGATCGGCACGTGGTATTCAACAACTTCGGTATTGAGTCTCAATACCGCGTTATTGGAGGGATTGTCGGAGGTAGCTATTGGATTGACCGAGACAATCGGTCAGTTCAGTTGCTGCTCCAAAATCACTTTGGAGCGATTTTCACGACCGAGATTGTGCTTGGGGATCTGTTCTTCGAGCTTTTCCCAGAAGCCAAAGATTGGTGGGGCGATTATTTTTTTCGTCTCCACTACGCTGGCTAACTCAAGGCGGGTGTTTGATTTATCAAACACCCGCCTTAATCTTTTGTTTTCTAACTTTTTCAATTAAATATCATAAAACCAGATCCATCTTTTAGCTCAATGATAAGTTGATTTTTTTCATTAAACTTATAATTTTTGGCATTTTGAAGTTGTTTTACATAGGCTCCTTCTAAAGATTTCATGCAATACTTCTCTGTTGTAACAATACTATTTTCAAATTGAATGATTCCATTAAGAGAGTTAAATTTTCCAGAGATACTATTACAATCGGTTGAGGATGTAAAAGTTCCATCTGAATTAAATTTTAATATAAATTCACCGCTTCTTGGTTTTATAACCTGAGAATTTTCTAAAGTCATGGATAACCAAACCCAATCTTTTTTTGTAAGGTTCTCATCAACTTCTCTTAAAATAGTTTTTGGAATAGTGACAACTTTTCTACTTTTATCTTGAGATTTAAGGTACGCTAAATAAGCACCTGCAATAAATATTAATCCCAAAATAATTATAGAAAAATAAAATGATTTATTTTTATTTAGTTTTTTCTTCATACTAATAAATTTACTCTTTAGTACTTAAATCATTTTTATGATAAAAAACAATTTTAGTGATAATGTCTAAAATTAAATATAATAAAACACTTATAATTGAGGATATTAAGTTTAACCCCTCATTGGATAGAATGAAAACTATAGGAAAGGCTGACCAGCCATATAAAATAAAAGGTGCTATTGGCTTTAATTTTTTTGATTTTGATTTGAAAATTTCAAATAATAAAATGCAGTAGGCAACTGCACCGATTACAAAAAATAATATTTTAAATTCATTAATATTCACAGAAGAAAGAGCTCCTGTAACCATTACGATTATATTAAGAAAAATAACTGTCACCTGCTTAAAATGATCCAGACCAATTCTTTTTGCAATTACAAAAATAAGTAAAGAACAGCTAACAGCATATCCGAGCCATCTAGTCCAAAGTAATTCTGAAACTATAAAGCTTCCTTCAAGCATTATTAAGTAAGAAATAAGAGTTATAAAACTTACAAAAAAGGCTGAATTAAACTTCTTTTTTGAATAGTATAAGAAATAAACAGAGGATGCTAAAAATATTAAACTACCTAAAGATAGTAAAAGGTTCATATACACTTATAGTAACAAATTTAAATTTAAACTAAAGTTTTTCAATTTCTTTTAAATCTTTGTCTGGAATATAAAGTATAACTAAACCAATTATCAATCCCGCAAGAGCAGACCAAATGTGGTTACCTCCAAATAAAAATGAATCAATTTGATCTAAAATATGCCAAACTCCGCGCCAAACTAGGACGATACCGAATATGATTAAGATATTTTTGGTTATATATCTTAGTGT
>CAMDGN010000034.1 GCA_945897985.1 candidate division WWE3 bacterium
TGGGAATACACAATAGTTCAGGGGCGGTCAGGATGTGAGGAGTTAATAATATGGGAGAAGGGTTCAAAAACCCCTCATATTTTTATCCCCTAAAAAGATGGCGGCGAAATTTATTTCTAAATTTCGCCGCCATTATTCATTTAATTCAACTTATTAGGTCAAATTATTATAAATAAATTATTCTCTAGCTTTAGCTTCAGAAACAAAAATTGCTCTTCCGTCTAATTCACTATTGTTTAACTTATTCATAGCTTCAGTTGCTTCTTCTTTATTTTCCATTTCAACAAATCCGAATCCTCTTGATCTTCTTGTTTCTTTGTCTAAAACAACGTTAGCAGATAAAACTTTTCCAAATTGAGCAAAAGCTTTTTCTAATAAATCGTCTTTAGTATTCCATGATAGGCCACCAACAAATAATTTCATAAAATTATCTCCTTTCTTTAAAACTAAATATTGCAATGTAATAAGGGGTTAAATTAAGCAAATTATTGGGGAGTTACTATATTTTAATAAGAACCTATAAACATAAACTAAAACTATTATACCAGTTTTTCCAGAAATAACAAATATTCACAAAGTATTCATTATTTGATATATTTTAAACATGGAGTACCTAACCTCATTTTTAAGCTTATTCAGCCATTTAGACGACAGTTTGACTATGCTTTTTAATTTTTTTGGCATCTGGATGTATGTCATCTTATTCTTAATCATCTTTGCTGAAACCGGCTTAATCATTTTCCCATTCCTTCCTGGAGATTCTCTTCTATTCACAATCGGTGCTTTTGCGGCAATCGGCCATTTAGATGTAACTTTAATCCTTATTTTGTTGTTTATTGCTGCTGTTTTTGGTGACAGCGTCAATTACTGGATTGGGAGGTACTTTGGTAAGAAAATTGTTGATAATCCTAGGATCCCTATCAATCAAGAACACCTTGATGAAACTGAAGCTTTTTATAAGAAGAACGGTGGTAAAACAATAATTTTAGCTAGATTCATTCCTTTTATTAGAACTTTTGCTCCATTTGTTGCCGGTGCATCTCATATGCATTACAGAGACTTCATGGTATTTAATATTGTTGGGGGTTTTGCATGGGTTTTCTCATTAGTACTTGCTGGTTATTTTTTCGGAAATATCCCAGGAATCAAAGAAAACATGGAGATAGGGGTTATTGCTGTAATCTTTGTTTCCCTCCTACCAGTACTATTTGAATTCATTAAAGTCAAAGTAAAAAAACATAAAGATTGAGATGCCTCTCTTTAAAAAAATCACCTCTATATTAAGAAATGATTATTTAAAATTTTTCGCTCTTTCTCTATTTCTATTTTATTTTCTCTACCCTTTATCAAACTCGATAAACTTTTATCAAAACGACGACTGGGTTTATTACAAAACAATTCAACAATTTTTAACCGGAAACTACATCATCCCAGGCTATATTGAAGCTCTATTTTATACCCAAGGGTTTCTAGGTACTGTTTATGCATACTATTTCGGGCTAGCTAAACTGCCTGTCCTTACACTAGTCTTTTCTATTCTATCTTTTTTAATCTTTGGACTGATTCTTAGAAAAAACTATCTAAAGAATTTAAAGGACACAACTATAGTCGCTCTCATGCTTTTAGTGTCTCCTTTATTTATGTATGCAACATTGGGCTTTATGTCTGACATGTACTTTCTCTTCTTCCTTCTAGTATCTTACTTATTCATAGAAGAATTTCTTCAAAAATACGATTATAAAAACTTTGTTTTCCTAAATTTGGCGATTATCATCGGCTTTTTTGTACGACAACTTTCCGTGATCTCTGGGGTTGGGTTGATACTGATCTTAATTGTTAATAAGAAGTATAAATGGGCCATTGCACAGCTAATAACAACACTTTTACTTATTACTTCTTATCTTTTTGTAGTACCTAAAACAACTACAATGGAAAAACATCAAGAATTACTCTTTCAAAACCTATTAAACCCAAACTACTTATTCACAACAACCTATGTAGGTGTTATCTACGCCATAATGACCATTCTTCCGCTTACACTTCTACTGGTTTCAAGATTCATCAAAAGTAAACCTGCCTTTCAGAAATCGTTACTTTTCTTAGCTATTTCTACAGGTATTTACTTCATATTTAACTATCTCTTTGATCCGCAGTCTACAACTAATCCAAATTTCTATTATTTAAAGAACACTGTAGACCGTAATGGGTTTTTTACTGGAACCACTATGGGTCAAAAATACACTTTTATGTATGCTGAAAGTTTGTATTTTTATTTCGAACTTATTACCAAAATTACTCTGGCCGTGTTTATAACCTCAATTATTTTTCATATCAAAAGAATTTCTAACTTCTACTTATTTTTTATAATTCTTTATTTAGGATTTATAACAGTTCTTGGTGGGGGACTATATGATAGATATTATTTGCCTTTAATACCAACAGCTATATTATTCATTTTAAATATCTCAAACGAGTTCAACTTCTCAATTAGAGCTTTAGCCGTAGCTGCGATTTTAATTGTTGCTTTTTATTCCTATAATTTCGCAATGGATTTTGTAATTCTAAATAATAAGATCTGGGAGACAAGTAGGGAAGTTAGCCAAAAAACTGGAACTAGTTATAAAAGAATCTTAGCTGGAAATGCTTGGAATAGAACTTATATAAACGATAAATTCGAAAAATATCGATTTTACTTTGAACCTAGAGATACGGATCCGGAACTTAAATGCTGCTTCAAACTTTATGAAACTGTAGAAGTAAATTTTGTGTTTAATATGTTCAAAGATTCTAAAATATACCTCTATAAAAGAGACTATTAATCAAAATTTCAATTAAAAATAGACAAATGAAGAAATTGTTAAGGATTTAATCTCTTAACATCTCTTGGTAAGAAGGTTGCTTCTTTGATAGAAGATAGATTTAAAATTTGCATAACAATTCTTCCAGGACCAATTCCTGCACCACCATGTGGAGGACAACCGTATCTAAAGAAATTTAAGTAATCAGCAACAGTTTCGATATCTATACCTTTTTCTTTGATTTGTTTTTCAAGAACATCAACTCTATGCTCTCTTTGAGCACCCGAAGTAATCTCAATTCCTTTGTACAATAAATCAAAAGTTTTTGAGATTTTTGGATTATCAGAATGTCTCATTGAGTAAAATGGTCTTTCAGAGGAGGGGTAATCTTTTATGAAGACAAAATCACAGTTATGTGTTTCTTTTACATATTTACAAATTTCTCTTTCTTCTTCAGGAGTCATATCTCCCTCTTTTTCAGAAGTAATACCTCTATCTTTAAGAATTTTCTTAGCCTCAGAAAAAGCAATTTTCGGAAATGGGGTTGTAGGAATCTCAATACCTAAATTTAAATCTTCTTCAACCTGCTTTAATCCAGAAACAATCAATTTTTCTTCTACTTCCATCACATCATTGTGGGAGTCAACAAAAGATAATTCAAAATCCCAACCTGTAAATTCGGTCAAATGTCTGGTAGTAAATGAAGGTTCTGCTCTGAAAACTGGGTTTGACACAAAAACCTTATCAAATCCAGAAGCCATCGCCATTTGTTTATAAAATTGAGGTGACTGAGCAAGATAAGCTTTTCTATCAAAATATTTAACTTCAAAAACCTCACTACCTCCTTCAGAACCTTGTTCCATAAAAATAGGGGTATAAATTTGAGTGAAACCAAGTTCCCTGTAGGCTCTTCTAAAACCTTCTTCAAGAGAAGTCCAAACTTTAAATATCTTTAATTTCTCAGGATCTCTAAGATCTAACCATCTGTAGTCAAGTCTCTTAGAAACCTCAACATCATCAATAATTTTGTCTTGGTTTACAGGAATTGGTAATTCAGGAGCGGCTTCAGATAAAACTTCAATTTCTTCAACCAAAATCTCATAACCTCCCGGAGCTTGTCTTTCTTCTTTTAATAG
>CAMDGN010000035.1 GCA_945897985.1 candidate division WWE3 bacterium
TTAAGAAGGCATGTTTCTTTATACTTCTTTAGCTTGTTAAAAGGCAAGAAAAAAGAAATTAGAGAAGCACGATTTGCCTGCCAATCACTAGTATTTCGAATTGTAGCTGGAGAGGATAGATGGGACGGGATTAATATTCCTAATACTAAGTCTGATATCAAGAGGACTAAAAAAAGAATTAGTAATATTTTTTTCCAGCAAATCTCTGAAGCCACAATAAATGCACACGAAATGGGTTTTGAACCCAAGGACATTCTTTGGGCAAATCACAAGGTGATGCTGCTTAAGCAAATGATTTAATTCGCATGAATGTAAGGAGATTGTATGGATCATACCAATTTCAAACATGTTTGTAATGTTTGTCAGCAACTAGAGTACCCAGGAGAGTTGCATTTTGCTTGTACACCTGAGATAAAGCTTGGGCCAATCCATCAATGCATATACTGTTTAAGTGATGAAAGATCTGGGGATCATAGTGAATGTCAGGTCAAAATTGTACAACTTCGGCATGAGCTGATCAGTTTTTTTAAGGCTTAACAGTACCTTTTGCTGCGGGCGAGATATTATCTCGCCCGCAGTTACCCTCTTTTGGACTTCTAATTTTATTTAATGTAATATTTATTTATGAATGAAATTAATAAAATTTTAAGTGATAATGAAAAAGTAATTTGGGAGGGTAAACCTCAATTTACTCCATATTTTGTCACTCAATTTACCCTTTTAGGATGTTTTGCCTTAATTACTCTTTCATTAGGACTTTTGTTCACAGTAGTAGGGGAGTCTCTTTTTGGTGCATTTTTCATCTTCCTAGGAATTTTACTTGCAGTTTCTCCATTAATTACTTATCTAAGTTATAGAAAATTGTTTTATGCAATAACTGATAAAAGAGTAATCACTCAAAGCGGAATTATTGGTACTGATTTCAACACTGTCGACTTTGACAAAATTCAGAATATGTCGGTTAATGTAGGTATTATTGATAAAATTTTTGGTAGAAATAGCGGAACAATTTATATATTTTCTGGAAATGTATCTTATGTAAACAACGGGACTACTATTTTAGTCCCATTTACATTGCCGTATATTGAAAACGCCTACGATGTTTTTGAAAAGCTTAAGAAGGTTTCTCACGACATTAAAACCGATATTGAATATCCAAACGATCTCCGACCAAAAAATAACCCTGGATATAATACTGAATATAAAGCTTAAGCTGTCTCCTTTTATAACCCATATCCAAGTTGGAGAACGTTATTTTAGCGTTCTATCAACTAAAAACCAATGTTTCTAAAGTGTATTTTATTGACTTTTTTGGCAAAATAACCTATAATATTGGAAGTAGATAATCATGGGATTAGCTACATATTTAATATAAGGGAGATTTAGATGAGTAAGATTTTCGCCTTAGTATTCGTTTTGACGGTCTTGTTCGCCGGAGTCCGCACCACAAGTGCTGCTTCGAATGACATTGATTTGGTAGAGATGTTCCGGTATCAGAAGGACATTACCATTTCCGGGGTAAAACTTGGGACGGTAATGAATGTCCGATTCGGAAGAGGAACAATCGCTGATGTCTATAACGACATCTATTTCAAGGGGATAACTCCCAACCAAATTGTTTGCCGATCTGAATGGGTCGGAAACGAGGGTAAGTTGGAGCAAAAGGTCACTTGGTCTGTATGGTACCGGCCAGGGATGATGGTTTCCCGCGACACAGAGTGTGTCGACACTCTAAAAAAGCCGTGGGTCACAAATTCATGGTGGAAACAGGGGTATCGATCTCTGGGGAGCGGTACTGAACCGCATATGAGCCTTCTTTGGCTGACCCAATGGACACAAATCCAGAAGGGTTACAATCCGAAATCTGTACCAACGTACAAATGGTGCAAGGTTTCCGCATTCTCATTTGCCACTCGGCAAGATGGGGATGTAGCTTGGGGAAAAGTCTACCAAAAGGCTGTGTTTGACTTCAAATCAGCCTCCAATGCTTTGGCATTGGTTTCCCGAGATATCGTCTGTACGAACGATGTCAAAACGTACTCAAGATGGATGAAAACTCCAGGCTGGAGTTTTATTTTCGTTGAATCACTGTACTAGTCACATGGGTCGTAGTGATTTATCACTACGACCCTAATCTTTTTCACAACTTCTTTTTCATACTCTATAATCCCATCCATAAAATCTTCTATCTGATAATATAAACAAATGAGTAATATAGATTATTCAACTAACAACGGGTATCCAAAAGCTACATTACTTTTAGTTGTAGCAATTCTTAGTATTGCAACTTACTCGTATTTCACCAGTTCAAAAATTCAAAATCCAGAAATTCAAAATGCGATAACAACATTCTATCCGGAAGTAATGAAGCAACAAGAGACAGACTCACAGCCACAGGACTATAAAGAATTTAAAATTGGTGACTACTCTTTAAAGATTCCATCAGAGTTTAATATAATCGAAGATAGAGGCTTGGAAAATAGTTATATTCTTGACACCCCAATGAAGCCTTACAGAATTAGAATTAGTTTAATCAACGAACCATTCAATCCGGAAAATTTTAAACCATGGGTAGAGTACCAAAAACAAAATTCAGAATTTGAGTTTACAGAGAACTCAATAAATGGGTACAAAATATACCAAACTTTACAGGAACCGTATCTAACAGGAGTTGTTACAACCTATATTTCACTTTCACCAACTAAATCTCTAAACATCGTAGGATCACAAAATGCCGGGGATATTGATCCAGAGCTAACCTATACCAGCTCTTTGAACTATATCGAATACATGGATATTGTTTACTCAATTAAATAATCAAATGAAATTAAAATAAATTAGTTAATCACATTTAGCTATTTTATAACTACCTTTAATCAATTTTGGAGGAGCTCCTGCAATTTTTGATAGAGATTTAATAACATCAAATTGTTTATAAGTACTTTTGTAATCTTCTTTAATCCAGGAGAAATGATCAAAAGGGGAGTTATATTTTATTGTAAATGGCATAACAGCTCTTACTTTAGGATCCTTAAGCCAAATTTGTTCAAATGAATATCTGTAATATTCAGCCACAACCTCCTCACTCAAAAAATTTTTGTCGACTCCAACATTTTCTTTATGCGCCCATCCGGTTTCGGTTATAAAAACAGGCAGGTCTTTTTTAACGCCAAGATCACTTTTTAAATAATTTAACTCGTCTTCATAGGCTCTAATACTCCATCTGCCGGTAGAAAGAGGGTGACCTGAAAAATTTGGTTGGGGATATGGGTGAGCTGCCCAGGCATCAAGCTTCTCAAATATTCCAGGGACTGCTTCGTTCATTTTTTTCATATAATAAAATGAATCAACAGTATCCCGAGTATTTCCCGCAGAAACATTGAAAGCCCCGTTCATCATCACAAAATCAGGGCTTTCAGCTTTAAAAGTATCAATTGTGTAATCAAGAACTTTGGCATAGCCTTTGGGGTCGATTTTTCCATACCAAAATCTTTTGTCATTAACCTCGTTATAAACACTGATGTATCTTGGCTTAATAGGCCAGTCAAAATTCCCAAGAAAAGAAGCCGCGTCCTTGGTTTGACTCTTATATTTTTCTAAATCCACATCCCAAAGTTGAATCACGGGAATTAATTTTAGTCTGTTTAAATCAGCAAAAACTCGAGACCATTTTGTACTATCTCTATCTTTTACATTATAGGGGATTAAGACATACCCCCACTCACCACCATTTGAATTAACAAGTTCCGCAGCTCTTTCAAAAAAATCCTGCCTTTCAGCGTAAATATAAAGTCCGTATTTATTGTTTTGTTTAAAATTGGCAGGCTCGTCTAAATAAAAAGCAAATTCCTTTGTTTCATATTTATCACAAACAACTTCCGCCGAAGGAAAGGTTACATTTTGAAATGGATC
>CAMDGN010000036.1 GCA_945897985.1 candidate division WWE3 bacterium
GCTGACTTAACCCCAAATTTAATCGAAACTGTTAAAGGCTATGCCAAACACGAATCTGCAGTGTTTGATAGAGTTTTAGAAGCTAGAGAGAAAATGCTTGGAGCTTCAAATATTAAAGAAGAGGCAAAAGCTTCAAATGATTTTGCTGCTTCTCTAAAATCTGTATTTGCAATTGCTGAAAGCTACCCAGATCTTAAAGCTTCCGCAAACTTTTCTTCTCTTCAAGCTGAGCTTTCCGACATTGAATCTAAGATTTCTTATTCAAGGCAGTTTTATAATACAAACGTAAAATCGTATAACTCAAAACTTGTTACATTCCCTAACAATTTATTTGCTTCAATCTTCAACTTTAAAGCCGAAGAGTTCTTTGATGCTGAAGAAGGGGTTGAAAAACCAGTACAAGTTAAATTCTAAGGATAATTTATGAGAAATTTTTTTACTGAAATTGATAAAAATAAATCCAAATCAGTCATGATCATTGTTGGCTTTTTTGTTTTTAACATTCTTTTCACTTATATTATTTCTCTGTATTACGGCCCAGGTTCATTTGGAGGAATGTTTATAACTTCAATGTTAATTTCATTTGCTACAGCTTTTGGAAGTTACTTTTACTCTGATCAAATAATCCTTTCTTTAAGCGGAGCTCATGAAGTTATAAGAAAAGATAATCCTGAAATTTACAACTTAGTTGAAAATCTGTGTTTAGCCGCTGGACTTCCAACTCCAAAGATTTATATTATTGAGGATACTGCAATGAACGCCTTTGCAACTGGAAGAGATCCAAAACACGGTGTTGTTTGCCTAACAACTGGAATTATCTCAAGACTTAGTAAGCAAGAGCTTGAAGGTGTTATTGCTCACGAGTTAGCTCATATCGGAAATTTTGATATTAGACTTGCTTCCTTAGTTTCTGTAATGGTTGGAACAACTGTTCTAATTGCAGACTGGGTTTCTCACGGAATTTTCTATTCTTCAAGCGATGATAGGGAGATTAATCCAATTCATATAGCTTTACTGCTAATCGTTTTAGTTTCAGCTCCAGTTGTTGCCACTATGATTCAACTCTCTATTTCAAGAAATAGAGAGTACCTTGCCGACGCAACTGCCGCATCACTAACCAGATACCCAGAAGGTTTAGCTTCAGCTCTTGAAAAAATAAGCGGAGATAAAGAAATTTTAGAAGCAGCAAATGGTGCCACAGCTCACTTATACATTTCAAATCCTTTCAGTAACCAAAAAGCTATCGTTTCAAATCTATTTTCAACTCACCCCCCAATTGAAGAAAGAATTAAAAGATTAAGGGAAATGTAATGTTTACAGAAAAAGATATCGAAAAATTAAGTGAACTTGTTAAACTACCAATCTCTGAGGAAGAAAAATCTAAACTTGCTGGAATGCTATCCCAAACTACAGTGTATATGGATATGTTAAACGAACTTGATACTTCAAAAGTCGAACCAACTTACCAAGTAACTGGTTTGGTTAATGTTTATCAAAGTGACGATCTTTATAAAACATTAACTCAAGAAGAGGTTTTACAAAATGCTAAAAATATCAAAGAAGGAATGATTGGAACCTCCGCCGTCCTAGAACGAGAGTAATGAAAAAATTATATTTATTAAATTTAAAAGAAGCCTTAGAGGGTTTGAAAAATAAAGAATTCACTTCTCTAGAACTGACAAATTCCTGTATTGAAAGAATTAAAGAAGTTGATGGAAAAGTCAAAGCTTATCTTACTTTAAATTTCGAAAATGCACTGCTTGATGCCAAAAAAGCTGATGAAATAATATCTAAAAAAGGGGAATTTGCTTTTAAAGATTTACCGCTTCTTGGTATTCCTTATGCTTTAAAAGATAATTTCTCAACTAAAGGAATTAGAACGACAGCTTCATCTAAAGTTTTAACCGATTACATTCCTCCATTTGAATCAACAGTCAGTCAAAGAATCAAAGAAGCTGGGGCTGTTTTACTTGGTAAAACAAATATGGATGCTTTTGCTCACGGATCTTCAACCGAAACTTCTGATTTTTTAAAAACAGCAAATCCGTGGGATACCAAACGAGTTCCTGGAGGTTCATCTGGTGGTTCTGCGGCAGCAGTTGCAGCTAACATGTGTATTTTCTCAATTGGTTCCGAAACAGCTGGTTCTATAAGAGGTCCAGCTAGCTGGTGTGGTGTTTCAGGATTTAAGCCGTCTTATGGAAGAGTTTCTAGATATGGAGTTATAGCAATGGCTTCGTCAACCGATTCCCCAGGTCCAATTTGTAAATCAATTTGGGATTGCTCTTATGTTTTATCAGTAATTGCTGGAAAAGATGAAAGTGACGCGACTTCTGTTACCAATTTTGTTCCAAACTATACTGAAACCAAATATTCTGATTTAACCATTGGAATCCCAAAATCTTACTTTTTGATTGAAATGGACGAAGAAGTTAAAAAATTAACTTATGACTTTATTGAAAAACTTAAAGAACTTGGTTGTAAAACTAAAGAGATTGATTTAATAGCGCCTAAATATTCAATCGGAGTTTATACCATTGTTCAAAGAAGCGAGGTTTCCTCAAATTTAGCTAGACTTGACGGTATTAGATACGGATTAACCAGAGAGAATTTTGGTTTTGAGGCTAAGAAGAGAATGTTTCTTGGAGCCCACGTTTTATCCAGCGGATATCATGATCAGTACTACACCAAAGCCCAAAAGGTTCGAACTCTTATAATTAACGATTTTGAAAAAGCGTTCGAAGGTGTTGATTTAATTGTTTCACCAACTATGCCTATAACTGCTCTTGAATTTGGAGAAGGTGAGAAGAATCCTTTATTTGGAGAAATGATGGATATTCTGCATGAAGGAAGTGCTGTTTCGGGTCTTTCTGCAATTTCAATGCCAATTGGTTTTTCAAAAGGACTTCCGGTTGGAGGCCAATTAATTGCACCAAGATTGCATGAAGAAAAATTAGCTTACCTTGGAATTAGTTACCAAGAAAATACTGACTTTCATAAAAAATTCCCGGAGGAAATAAAATGATAACTAGAGCAGTTGGAGCATTAATTGATATTATTATCATGCTTATTAGATATTTATTTACTGGAAAAATTAAGCCCGAACCAAAAATCTCATCCGCAACTATTTCTTTAATAGAGAATGAGTGGAGACAGATTGATTCTGATCTTAAAACCAAATCACCCTCTGTCTTAAAACATGCTTTAATAAAAGCTGATAAATCACTAGATAATCTTTTGAAAGAGGTTTCTTCTGGTAATTCCATGGGAGAAAGAATGATCTCAGGCAAAAATAAATTTGCACCGGAAGTTTATTCTTCAATTTGGTCCGGCCACAAGATTAGAAATTCAATGGTTCATGATTCAGGTTTTGAACCAACAGTCGCTGTTTTATATCAGGCCATTGAAGACCTACGAAAAGGTGTTAAAAGTTTAGGAGCACGAGTATGAAAAAATATAATTTAGTCTTAGGACTTGAAATTCACTTTCATTTAAAAACTAAAAAGAAAGTTTTCTGTGGCTGTAATTCATTATTTTATGGAAGTCAGCCCAATACTCATGTGTGTCCTTCATGTCTTGGTCTTCCAGGAGCACTCCCTGTTGCAAACTTTGAGGCGATAGAAAATACTCAAATTTTGGGAATTGCTCTTCACTCCGAATTAAATAAATTTTCGAGATTTGATAGAAAACATTATTTCTATCCAGATTTGCCAAAAGGTTATCAAATTTCTCAATACGAATTCCCGCTTTGTGTCGGGGGTTACG
>CAMDGN010000037.1 GCA_945897985.1 candidate division WWE3 bacterium
AGTTTAGGAGCACGAGTATGAAAAAATATAATTTAGTCTTAGGACTTGAAATTCACTTTCATTTAAAAACTAAAAAGAAAGTTTTCTGTGGCTGTAATTCATTATTTTACGGCAGTCAGCCCAATACTCATGTATGTCCTTCATGTCTAGGTCTTCCAGGAGCGCTTCCTGTTGCAAACTTTGAGGCGATAGAAAAGACTCAAATTTTGGGAATTGCTCTTCACTCCGAATTAAATAAATTTTCGAGATTTGATAGAAAACATTATTTCTATCCAGATTTGCCAAAAGGTTATCAAATTTCTCAGTACGAATTCCCGCTTTGTGTTGGGGGTTACGTTGAATTAAATAATGGTAAGAGATGTGAATTAGAAAGAATTCATTTAGAAGAGGATACAGCTAAATCAATGCACAAGGGAGGCGAAACCTTAATTGATTTTAATAAATCAGGTTCGCCTTTAGTTGAGATTGTAACCAAACCAATCTTCGAATCTGCGGCTGAGGCTGTTGAATTTGCTCAAAAAATTCAAGATATTGTTCGAACTCTTGAGATTGCTGATGTTGATATGGAAAAAGGTCAATTACGACTCGAAGCCAACATTTCAGTTAGAGATGATGGGATGAAAGAGAAAAATCTTCTTCCAGATTATAAAGTTGAAGTTAAAAACATTAACTCCTTTAGATTCATGGAAAAAGCAATTAACTACGAGATTGAAAGACAGTCCGAACTACTTTCAAGAGGTGAGAAAATCGCTCAAGAAAATAGAGGTTTCAACGAAGCTAAAGGAATCACTGTTCTTCAAAGAAAAAAAGAAGAAGCAAAAGATTACAGATACTTCCCAGACCCGGATTTACCTCCTATGGAATTTACCAAAGATCACTTTGATAAATTGCGAGAGTCTCTTCCAGAGTTACCTCACTCAATCTATGAGAATTTAAAAAATAAATATTCATTGAATGAAAATTCAGCTCGGTTCTTTTCAAATGGGGATGGTTTAGATTTATATTCAAAATTTGTTGAATTAGCTGAAAAATCCGACGCTACAAAAATTGCCAATATTTTAATTAATAAGCCAGAATCTAGAGATCTCTCTACTGAAGAATTTGTAGATTTAATTAAATCCCAAGAAACATCCGATGTTTCTGATGAAAGAATTGAAGCCGCAGTCTCTGAGGTTCTGAAACGAGAAGTTGACGCTTTTGAAAAGTTAAAATCAGGAAAAGATCAAGTTTTAATGTACCTTGTCGGTCAGGTGATGAAAGACCTGCGGGCTAAAGTAGACTCATCAAAGATAATTGACAGGATAAAGTCTAAAATCTAAATCTTTGATAGAATATTTTAATGGAATTTAAGTTTGATCCCGAGAATCCAAAGTACGAATACATCACTGAAAGATCTCATTACGATAAAGTTATAAAGGAATTAGAGAATGTTAATGTTGTTTCTGTTGACACTGAGACAACTGGTTTCGATCCCCACACTTGTAGCTTACTTCTTTTTCAAATTTCTACACCGGATAAATCCTATATTATTGATACTAGAGCTTTGGATCTCAAAACTCTTCCCGAAATTAAAGATATTTTAGAAGATCAAAAAAAGATTAAACTTTTACAAAACGCCAAATTCGATTATAAATTTATTAAAAAACATACAGGAATTGAAATGTATAACATCTATGACACGATGTTGGCCGAAGGTGTTTTAACAGCAGGCTTATCAGGAAAGATGTCCTCACTTAAAACCTTAACCAAAGATTATTTAGGCTTGGATATGGATAAAAACATTCGAAAAAGCTTTATTGGTCTAAAAGATATAAATTTTTCTGAGGAACAGTTAAAGTACGCGGCGATTGACACTTTTGTTTTATTTCCAATTTTTGATGCTCAGATTCCTAAACTTAGGGTTAGAGGAGTGGTTGACACAGCCAAAACTGAGTTTGCAGTGACAAAGGTGATTGGTGAAATGGAACTTAGAGGAGTTTATATTGATAGGGGTAAGTGGTCGAATATTATTAAAAATTTAAAAATTAGAAGAGATGAATTAACTCAAGAGTTTTACGATGAAATTTCTGGCCTTTATCAGTATAATTCATTAGATTTATTTGGTAACACCGCTCCTCCAATCAATATTAATTCTAATGTTCAGCTTCTTGAGCTTTTTAACAAAAGGGTTGGGCTAAATCTTCCATCAACTGGGGACCCAATTTTAGAAACTGTAAATCACCCGATTGTTAAAACATTGAGGGAATACAGAAAGTACGAAAAACTAATTTCGGCCTTTGGTGAGTCATTGCTGGATAAAATTAATCCTGTTACTAAAAGAATTCACCCCCAATTTAATCAAATGGGTGCGGCAACTGGAAGATTTTCCTGTAACAATCCAAATCTACAACAAATTCCTAGAAACCAACCCGAAGCCCCATTCAGAGAATGCTTTAATCCGGCTGAAGGTTATAAATTTGTAATCTCAGATTATTCATCAATGGAAATGAGAATCTTAGCGGATCTTTCAGGGGATGAAAAATTCATTACAGCGATTAAAAATGGTTACGACCTGCACTCTTATACCGCAGCTTTAATGTTTGGTCTTGAATATACAGAAGATTTTAAAAAAAAGCATCCCGACTTACGACAAGCAGCTAAAGCAATTAACTTCGGCCTGATGTACGGAATGGGTCCTGGAAGACTAGCCGCTCAAATTAATGTAACTCCTGAGCTTGGAAAAGAGTACATGGAGAAGTATTTCTCTTCGTACCCTAGTGTTAGAGACTTCTTGAAAAAAGTAGCCTCAGAAGCTGTTAGAAACGGTTACTCCGCAACACCTGGAGGAAGAAAGAGGTGGTATAAAATGCCTGATAAAAGTGATCCGGATTATAAAAAACTAATTGGTTCGATTGAAAGACAAGCTAAAAATCACCCAATTCAGGGAACCAACGCTGATGCGATGAAATTTGCTTTAGTTTCTCTTTATGAAAGACTAAAGCGGGAGAAGATTGATGCTTATATTTTACTTTCCGTACACGACGAAATCGTAACTGAATGTAATGCTGATTTTGCAGAAGAATTTAAAGATATTTTGTCGGAGGAAATGGTTAAAGCCGCTGAAGTTTTTGTGAAAAAAGTCCCGATCGCTTCTGATCCTTTTGTAGGCGATGTCTGGGAACACTAAATCTTAGCAACACTCTTGCCCCCTTGCTAAAATATGCTAAGATATTTCTATGGTTGTATGTCATAAATGCGGTCAAAGAAGGGCTGTTATATCTTCAAACAAAATTGTAGATGGAAAACAAGTCTACATTGCACTTTGCGAAAAGTGTTATAAAGAATCCCAAGAAACATCAGTTTCAACTTCTCAATTAGAGAAATTTGGACGAGATTTAACTCTTCTTGCACAAGAAGGTAA